>JAHXIM010000162.1 GCA_025655635.1 gamma proteobacterium symbiont of Lucinoma myriamae
GCTAAAATGGTTGGATACAATTTACATAGCGGTGATCCTCCTACAGGGGACTTACACCCTATTAGTTTATGCCCATGACGGGCGTACACAAGAACACCGAATGCAGTGAAAACAACAGCACCATTAATAGGCGTTCGCTCCAGTCCACCGGCTAAAATACTATAGAGAAAAGTAAATGCTGCTAGAAGTGCTAAATTTTCATACATAATAATACCCTTAAAAATATTATTTGAAAGTGAAAGACATTATTGACCCTTATTCATTAATGCATTAAACCAACCTTGAACCGTAATATATGAATATCTTATGTTCTGCACATAGTGAAAACAGTTAGTGTCATCATTTATCTTTTGAGAATACAGTGCCGTTCATATCTGTAAGCAATCGTTGATATTCAGGATCTTTATGCAACATCTTCTGACCACCGCTGACTAGATGATCAACTGTTTCCTGACTAAGTGCAAAGCTGGTCGGAATTTTATTAAATATTAAGCGCATTTTTGGTTCCGAAATATCTTTTAAGCCTATATTAATAAAATAGCTCTCAACTTGTCTTTCCGGGGTTGAAACTTCCTTAGCCCATTTTTCAAGACTACGTTTCATCATTTGTAAGGTTGTATTATTATAACGATGTAATTGAATATCACTCATCGATGAGATCGTTTCACCAATGGAGGGTTCATTTTTACTATAAGCCATTTCTGGCCGGGGTTCAGTTGAAGAATTGACAGAAATTACGACCAGTTTTTTTGGTGCTTTTTTCTTTAACTTACGTAATGTATTCTGTGCACCTCCAGCCAAAGCAACAATATCCAATATAGCATGTAATCCAAGATTATCCGTGATACCACCATCTACCAGATGTAAAAAATCACCCTTATCCTGGCTTAACAAAAATTCCATTCCTGTTACTGTTTCATTTAAGACAGGCTGGTCTTCTGACTGCTCCTTCACAGAAGCCAACCATTCTGGTTTCGTTTGATTGCAATCTGTATATTTCTCAAGAACAACGGGTAAAAAAACAATAGGTACTGCTGATGAGGCGGCCACCGCTTTTGCGACCGGAAACTCGCTCAGATCAGAACAAAACAAAGAAAAGTATTCCTGGATAAATGAAAAACGTATCCCATGACCTAATTCAGAGGCATTAATGATAATTAATGGACCATCTTTTTTCATATCTGAAAAAGTGGCATCATGAAAAACCATGTCATTATAATATTTGACGGCCATTTCAGTACGACCACCTTTTCGAAACCACTCAAGTGGATTCAATAAGCCCCAGAACAGATGTTGTTCAACATCACGTAACAGAAAAGCTTCTTCAAAATCCTGGAAAATTTTATAGCCATGTAATCCATAATAGGCTGCAGTAAAACTCCCGCCAGACACTGAGCTGATATAATCAACCTCATCCAGTATACTTACTGAATGACCATTAACCGGAATGGAAGTGTCTTGAAGTCCCTTTAAAACACCATAAGACAGGGCTGCTGCACGTGTACCGCCACCTGAAAAACTGAGTATGAGTGTCAAGTCATTATTATGATCCCCCTGAGCCCATGAATGCCATGAATACCCTTCTTTGTTGATAGTTTTTGTGGGGGGATTATCAATAACACCAGATGTCGTACATCCACCTATTATAAAAGTCACTACCATAAAAATGAATTGATATATTCTTAACATTTTATCGGCCCTTAGTTATTTCATTCTAAATTATTCTAGAGCTCTCCATGAGCCATATTAATTCATCTTTTAATCAATATAAATAAATCCTGCCTGCGGTAAATATTCTAAATCTAATAATTATCAAATAATAGGTTGATTTTTTTCATATGTCGACCTTTTCATTATAGCGGTGATTGTCTTAGCTACTATTTCTAAGTGATACGATACTTCAATGATGTTCATACAGCAAACTAACAAACAGTTTCCTGACTGATCAGCTGGTGACAAGTAATACACATCCAGCTAAGATACTGAGGCTGTTTGACGCATTCAGGATATATTAAATTTGCACCAGGTAAGAATTATTGCATTCTAACTTTATCTGTTAACCAGTAAGAAATGCTGAATTGCAGTTCTTGTACGAGAACTGAATTAACCTACAGATGAAGTAAATTTTTTAATTGCATTAGATTTTCCACATCCCAATCTGGTGTTAACATATTATCCGGTAATTTCTCCCCTGGTGCAAAACGTCCTGTTCGCACTAAAGCCGTTTGTATGCCAAGTTGTTGAGCTCCCAATATATCTGTGTCAGGTCGATCACCAATCATCAGACAATCATTAGCCTGTACATTTAATTCTTGTAATGCAATCTCATACAATAAAGGTTCCGGTTTACCAATAGTGACGGGTTGTTTTCCAGTGGCGACTATAAATGGTGCTACCAGTGCACCACCACCAGGCATGATTGCACGCTTACCACGATAAAAAGCGTCTACACTAGTATCTGGATTAGTACTAATCAATTGAGCACCCTGTTTGAGGATTAAGTTAATTCCTGTAGTTATTGAAGCATAATCAATACCTTCACCTTCTCCCACGACAACATAATCCGCCTTATCCTTGTCCTCATAACCATATTTCCGCAAACTCTTATGTAAACCATCAGCGCCAATGGCAAAAAAACGAAATTCAGGTTTTTGTTGAGAAAGCCAAGTTGCGGTTGCTTCACCCGCAGTAATAATATGTTTTTCGTCGGGTCGCTTAAATCCAATTTCAGCCATTTTATCAGCCATTGACTCAGGTAACCTGATTGGATTATTAGTTATAAAAACATGAGGAATGTGCTCAATACTTCGCATAAAGTCCATTGCGCCATCGATAGGATTCATACCATGGAAAAGTACACCATCCATATCAAGCAAAATCGCGGTAAAAGGTAACAAATTATTATTTTTTATCATGAAATTTTAAAGAAAAATGTTTTTTAATTCTTGATTATACATGTTGCAAACTCTCTCTTATACCCCCAAAACTACAGTATTTTCACCAATAAGTACTGAGCCTTACATTGTGCACATTATTAATAATTTCTTAACTGAATGTTCTGGTCAGATAAACCCAATACTTACGATGAGCCAAGAGGCTATAGAATTATTGGCGTTGAATTTAATGGTGGCTATGAAATCAGTCGTATTCATTGCTGGGAAATTCGTGAAATAAACGACAGTGAAGAAAGAATTTCTCCACCTTGGAGTTCTGTCTGTAGTGGTCAGTAATTTTGACCCATTTGGGTCATGTGTTTTTTGTGTTGAGAGTGTAGCATGGGCTATAAATTGAGAGTGTCAATATTGATACCTGGTATTTCTTGTCGTAAACACTTCGAAGTTGGCTTTATTTTCAGAGGTGATAACCACCACTATTTTTGAGCAGGACGCGGAGGGTGAAGCGAACAAAGAACGATTTACTAACGCTAAGCTAGATGGTGGAAAGGCTATCCCGTTAGCTTGGCATAACGCAGAGAGGAAGAAAGACATGAAAAAAAGAGCAACAGTTACTGGGGTGCTGATGGCAGGTTTGAGTATCGTGCTTCCGGGTACAGTTTTTTCACAGCATAGTTTCCTGAAATCAGGGGGAGTCGATGATAAAAATATAGCTATCGCATACTACAATACGATAGACCCAGATAACCTAAGACCGACCCAGGATGCATGGTTGGAAGTAAACGGTTACAATGATCCAGCCAATGAGGAAATCGAAGTCAGGGGGCATTTCAGTGACGGTGATCTGGCATTTTGGCGTTCCATCTCATTGGTAAACGACAAGAGGGCCGGATATGAAGGTAACATTGCCTTCACCACAGCAAATTACTCCACAGAGATGGATGCCCTTAACGGGACGAATCCGATCTCGATAGTCAATATGGAGTACTCACCAGGACCCGAAGATGATCTAATTACCAAGTTCTACGTGTTTGATGTCAACACCGGTGAGCGAGTCACCAGCACGGTTTTTGATAACAGCCGTGAACAATTACACCTCCCGGCCGCATGTTTTTCCTGTCACGGAGGTGATGATGACGCCGAGGCTCCCTTGCCGGTTGGCTATA
>JAHXIM010000427.1 GCA_025655635.1 gamma proteobacterium symbiont of Lucinoma myriamae
GCTCCAGCCTAGAGAAAAACAGTTCAATTATGAGAAGTTTGGTGCTGGATATTATGTCGTTGCATGGGCTACTGCGTTTTTTAGGTTCAAGAGTATTGGAGTATTTGAGTCAGGTTGCCTCATCTTTGCCTTCAAATGCGGTCTCACAATTAGGGCCTGATGCGACTGGAGTCGGTTGGGTTTATGGTTATGCATTGGTTGATAAAACTGGAAAAACTGATATTAGTCAATTGCGAAGTCTACAGGACTGGTTTTTAAAATATGAATTACAAACCGTTCCAGGTGTTTCTGAAATTGCCACTATTGGCGGCATGGTTAAACAATATCAAATAATTGTTGATCCAGAAAAATTGAGAGCCTATGACATCCCTTTAAGCCTAATTAAGACCGCTGTGAACAGGGGAAACCAGGAAGCTGGTGCCTCTGTGGTTGAAATGGGAGAAGCGGAATATATGGTGACCGCAACAGGGTATCTTTCCAGCGTAGATGATATTAAAAAAATCCCTCTTGGACTTAACGCTAATGGTACACCTTTGCAGTTAAAAGATGTTGCTGATGTTATTACGGGCCCACAAATGCGTCGCGGCATTGCTGAACTGAATGGTGAAGGGGAGGTTGTCGGCGCATACGTGGTCATGCGTTTTGGTGAAAATGCTCAAAAAACCATTGAATTAATCAAGAAAAAGCTGGATGAGCTCAAGAAAGGTTTACCTGAAGGGGTTGAAATCGTCACCACCTATGATCGTTCCACCTTAATTAATCATGCCGTTGAAAACTTGTATGAGAAGCTAATAGAAGAATTTATTGTTGTAGTTTTGATCTGTGCCGTCTTTCTGTTTCACTTTCGTTCCTCAATGGTCATTATTATTAGTTTACCCATTGGTATTCTGGGTGCTTTTATTATTATGCATGCACAGGGTCTTAATGCCAATATTATGTCTCTGGGGGGAATTGCGATTGCTATTGGAGCCATGGTCGATGGCGCTATTGTTATGGTAGAAAATGTGCATAAGCACATTGAGAAAACACCTTTAACTGACAATAATCGCTGGCAAATTATTGCAGAAGCATCCGTTGAAGTCGGGCCGCCGCTGTTTTTTTCATTGTTGATCATTACCATGAGCTTTTTACCTGTTTTCTCATTGGAAGCACAGGAAGGAAAAATGTTTGCGCCTTTGGCATTTACAAAAACCTATGCTATGGCAATGGCTGCGGGCTTATCAATCACATTAGTTCCTGTTCTTATGGGCTATTTTGTACGGGGGAAAATCCTCCAGAACACAAAAATCCTGTCAATCGTTTAGTGACCTGGATTTATATACCGATCATTAAAATGGTTCTGGATGCGCCTAAGACAACGTTTTTTCTTACGGGAATTGTATTGGTTATTGGATTGTGGCCAGCAACACAAATTGGCAGTGAGTTCATGCCGCCTCTGGATGAAGGTGATTTGATGTATATGCCAACGACTTATCCCGGAATTTCAATTGGCAAAGCCAGAGAACTGCTGCAACAAACGGATAAGTTGATTAAAACACTTCCTGAAGTGAAGAGTGTCTTTGGAAAAATTGGACGTGCAGAAACTGCGACCGATCCCGCACCACTGACGATGATTGAGACTCTTATCCAGTTAAAACCTAAAAGTGAATGGCGTGAAGGTGTGCCAACTGACAGCTTACGAAGAGAGCTGGATCAACTGGTTAAATTTCCAGGTTTAACCAATGCCTGGGTGATGCCCATCAAAACTCGAATTGATATGCTGGCCACCGGAATTAAAACGCCCGTAGGTATTAAAGTTTCCGGCCCGGATTTAAAAGAAATTGAAAAGGTTGGCAAACGTCTGGAACAGGTGCTTAAAAATATTCAAGGCACGGCATCAGTCTACTCCGAACGGGTTGCTGGGGGGCGTTACATCAAAGCTGATATTGACCGTGATAAAGCGGCACGTTACGGCTTGAATATTGCCGATGTACAACAGGTGATTATGACGGCAATAGGGGGTATGCAGATTTCTCAATCTGTTGAAGGACTGGAACGTTACCCCATTAACGTGCGTTATCCTCAAACCTATCGTGACTCAGTGGAAAAAATACGATTACTGCCACTGGTCACCAAAAATAATCAGCGTATTGCTCTGGCAGATGTGGCTGACATAAACGTTGTCGATGGGCCACCTGCGATTAAGAGTGAAAATGCCCGTTTGAATGGCTGGACTCTGGTCGACATTGATGGACGTGATCTGGGTTCTTATGTTGCAGAAGCACAAAGAGTCGTTGCTGAACAGGTTAAATTACCGGCGGGCTATGCTATTGCATGGTCAGGACAGTATGAATATATGATCAGAGCTAAAGAACGCCTGACCATCGTGGTGCCGCTGACGCTGGGTATTATCGTGTTACTGCTTTATATTAATTTTCGTAACATAATTGAAGTAATGATCATCATGGGTACTTTGCCATTTGCATTGATAGGAGGATTCTGGCTGATATATCTTTTAAAATACGATATGCCTGTTGCTGTCGGGGTCGGTTTTATTGACCTGGCCGGAGCTACGGTGGAAATAGGGGTCCTGATGCTGGTCTATCTGAATCAGGCGTATGCTCAGCTTTCCCATAAGGCACAGCAGGAAAACCGCTGCTTATCGACTGATGATGTGAAACACGCTGTACTGGAGGGTGCCGGGAAACGAGTTCGCCCTATCATGATGACCGTTGCTGCTATTGTGGCTGGCCTGATACCAATTATGTTTGGTGAAGGTACCGGTTCTGAAGTGATGCAGCGTATTGCCGGTCCCATGATTGGCGGTATGCTCAGCTCATTGGTTTTAACCCTATTGGTTATTCCTGCTGTCTATTATTTATGGAAATCAGTGACCCTGGATAAATGTCGGACACATAAAAACAACAAGGGGAAACAATAATCATGTGCTATAGCAAAGTGGTGATAATTTTAAATATATCTGACTATGAACTCATTAATGATGAGATTAATAAACTCAATATTCCCGGTATCTCTATCAGCAATGTTAAAGGCTTTGGAGATTATGTTAATGAATTCAATCCTCATGGTCTGAGTAATAGTTTAAAAATTGAAATTTATACCAGTTCAGAACAAGCTGAAAATATTGCAAAGGTTTTATCAGAGCTGGCAAATAAAATGACGGAGGGAGGCGGAGTGGTCGCTATTGAACCAGTATCAAAATTAATGAATGTTAAAAAGCTGGAATTAATTTAAATCACTTCGCGGATTAATAGCAAATTTAGTCTTAGCTGGAGGAATGAAAGATGACCCGTTTATTTTAGATTTGTAGTGGAATATGATTGCTTATCATAAGTTTTTTTCTATTGACTCCGAACTAATAAAAAACGTCCTGAAGCTATGGTATAACATCTTTATGCAAATGTGCTAAACGTCGATTATATTCATCTTCATTAATTTTACCTTCTGCAAAACGCTGCTCTAAAATCTCCGTTGCTGTTGGGTGGCTTTGATTTCCTTTATGTGAATTATTTTCTATATCCTTACGATTAATTAATACGGAGTATAACCAAACGAAAAGAACAAGTAATAAAATCCAGAATATCCAGTGAGCACCATAACCCATTGTGAAATTAAATCTATCCCCCATCATTATCTTGTCCTCATAAATTGAATGCTTAAACTATATCAAGAATGATACTTCTACATGTGATCATAAACTAACTATGATGTGGTTACACTAACCAGGACACTCAATTTCATATAAACTAAATGAAATTGAGGATTAAAAAGTGAACAAGCAAGTAAAACGAAGCTATACAGCAGAATTTAGAGAAAGTGCCGTCAATTTAGTAATCGGCTCAGATAAATCCACGGCGAGTATCGCCAAAGATCTGGGTATAAAAACGACCACACTTTACTCTTGGGTTAATAAAGCAAAAGATGCTGATAGTAAAAAAGATGGAACGAGCAATGCTCAGATGTTTGATCCTAAAAAACGCAGTAGCCCATGCAACGACATAATATCCAGCACCAAACTTCTCATAATTGAACTGTTTTTCTCTAGGCTGGAGC
>JAHXIM010000434.1 GCA_025655635.1 gamma proteobacterium symbiont of Lucinoma myriamae
AATGATTTTTGGTGGTAATATCATGATATTTCACTATAATTTCAATGGGTTATGATTATAGACCATTTTCAACTGATTTTTATAGGGTTAAAGCTGGGAGTAAAACAAAAGCTAGCGGTTTTTTGTGGCATGTCCAGCAAGAGCTATTGGCATAGCTCTAAAACAGAAGGGATTAATAAAGGACTCTCTAATAAATACCTGAAGGATTTAGGACTCGTTTCTCTTAAAGAGAAATGGGTGGTAATTCATTACGGTTAGTGAACCGCCCATTGCGGACCCGCATGATGGGTGGTGTGGGGGCTGTAGGAGAGAAACCTGTGGCTACCCGATTATAAACCATCTAAGCCTTTATTTTTCTCGACGGCACAAACAAAGAACCGCTATGCTGAGGATATGCAGGAATATCAACGTTGTAAGAAAAGCTTTATTGAAATGCAAGACCGTAGTGCTAAAATGAAAAAAGAATCAGACATGAATAGCCAGCTTATCCTGGATACTTTTATGGATAAAAATCACTAAAAAATAAATGCAAGGTTGATTTATGAAACGCTCTATTAAATTAAGTTATACAATTTTATTGATTTTGCTGCTATTGGGTTTTAGCGTATCAAGTTATGCTGACCTTTATGAGCCGGTTCCTCAATGCTATCAACCCTCTAAGCCATTATGGTTTGCTACATCTTATTATAAACAGCGCTATGACCATGATATTGATGAATATCAGGTCTGTATGAAAAAATTTATTCAAAAACAGGAAATAGCTGCCAAAAAGCATACCCAGGCAGCACAGGATGCTATAAAAAGCTGGAATGAATTTGTTAAGAATAAATGAGCAAAGGCTTTTCACAGGCAATTAAACAATAATTGCTTCTAAATTACAAAAATATAAGTCTTTGTATTTTATACATTTTGTAACTTATAGATGGTTAGCCGTTTTACGGCTTGGGTTGCTGAATAGTTACCATTCTTTATTAATCAATAAGTACTCAAGCGAATTTCGTTTAAGATGAACAACTCACACTGATGGTATCTGCCCAAGAGGGTGGTAAACCGGCATAATGTTCCATATCCGGATGCTCATCGTAAGGAGCATGCATTAGAGTCAGTAATTTATCAATCTCAGAATAATCTTTTTGTTTAGTCGCCTTTTCAATGGCAATCTGGGCCATATAGTTACGTAGAATATACTTTGGATTGATGCACTGCATTTTTTGTTTACGTTGTTGTTCGCTGACTGCCGGGCTCATCATAGACTCTTTCTGCAAAGCCTGCTTATAATGGGTCTCCCATAGGTCAAAGGCTTCTCTATCTAAAAACAGATCACGTACAGAGTTTATCTTGTTAGAAATCTGTCTGAAAAATAAGGTGTAGTCCACCTTGTTTTTTTCCATGATAGTTAATAATGATAAAATTAATGTCTCATGTTCTTTGAGGATGTTTTCATCAGAATGAGGATAAAAGAAGCCTAATTTTGAGCGCATTAATGTCATATAATGTTGTGTATAAATAAGTTCATAGCCGGATAATGCTTCCTTAGCCTCATCAATTGTCATTAGTGATAAAAGCGTCTCTGCCAAACGTGCTAAATTCCAATAGGCGATGCCGGGCTGATTTTGAAAGCTGTAGCGGCCCTGATGATCTGAATGGTTACAAATAAAATTGCGATCATAGGTATCCAGAAAACCAAAGGGTCCATAATCAATAGTTAAACCCAAAATAGACATATTATCGGTGTTCATTACCCCATGAGAAAAGCCCACCGATTGCCAGTGAGCGATCATTTCAGCTGTTTTTTTTACCACTTCAGATAAGAAAAGTGCATAGGGATTGGTATCTGACTGTGTTAGCACCTCAGGATAATAATGACTAATCACAAAATCAGCTAATTGTTTGACCTGATCGAGTTGTCCACGTGAGGCAAACAACTCAAAATTACCAAAACGGATAAATGAGGGGGCTAACCTAACTAATACGGCACCACTCTCCAGTTGTTCTCTATAGACCTCTTCTTTACTATCCACCATTGCCAATGCCCGAGTGGTGGGAATTCCCAGTCCATGCATGGCTTCACTGCAAAGGTATTCACGTATGGTTGAACGCAATACTGCTCTGCCGTCACCCTGACGAGAGTAGGGAGTTGTTCCGGCACCCTTTAACTGGATCTCCCAGTGCTCATTGCTGGAATTTTTAATTTCACCCAGTAACAGAGCACGACCATCGCCTAATTGAGGTACAAAATGACCAAATTGATGTCCGGCATAAATAGCCGCAACAGGCTGGCTTTGCTCAAGTATGTGATTGCCGCAGGCAAAATCTCTAAACATGTCATTGTTCAGCTCAGGGACCCTGTGATCTAATAAGTCAGCTGCAGATGGGTTAATATGGACTAACCTTGGTTCATATAATGATGATGGCATTTGCTGGCTATAAAACTCATTACCCAGAGAATGAAAACGGTTGGTGAATTCTTGTCCCTGAAAAAGACCTTTTTGAGCTGTATCAGCCCTGTTTTGTGTTATTTCTGGATTACTCATTTTTATACCCTAGTAATTTGCTTGGTTATTAGTATAATATAGTCTATATGAAGTCGCAAACAGGCTGATTATTTAATATTAAGGTATTCCTGAATTGTCTTTTTTAAAAATTGGTGTATCTTTATTTCAGGGTGTGGGGAAATATAAAAATAGGTAAAAGAATGCAAAAACACTATAGAATTAATAATGATTTTAAAAGCGGTTTTAAGAATAATTTTAAAATAAGTTTAATAATAAGCTTGTGCTTTATGTTATCGGCACCGCTTTATGCCTGGGATTTGGGCAAAGAGGGCACGTTTCAATTTGAAAAAGTGAGTGAAAATATTTACGTGATGCATGGCCCATTATCAGAGCCAAGTGCTGCGAATCAAGGATTTATGAATAATCCGGGTCTCATTATCTCAGATAATGGTCTTATTGTTATCGATCCGGGTTCTGCTTATCAGGTGGGTCAGCAGGTTCTTAATGAAATAAAAAAGATTTCAGACAAACCAGTGCTCGCCGTTTTTAATACCCATATACATGGCGATCACTGGTTAGGCAATCAGGCGATTAAAGAGAAATATCCCGAGGTCAAAATATATGGTCATCCAGACATGATCACACAGGCTAATGGTGAACAAGGGGTTATCTGGGTTGATACGATGATGCGTCTGACAGAAGGTAAAACAAAAGGTACAAAAGTGGTTGCTCCAGAATTGCCAGTGAATCAGGGCTCAGTGATTGAAGTGGATGGACAACAATTTCGTGTGCATTCCATGATACCTGCACACACTAATACTGACATTATGATTGAACATGTGCAAAGTAAAACCCTCTTTTTAGGTGATAATAGTTTTTATCAGCGCATGGGGCGCTTTGATGGCAGTGCCAGTATGATGGGTAATATCAAAGCCCTTGAATATGCTACTGAAATGAAGATGGACACTTATGTACCCGGTCATGGCCGTACAGGTAAAAGTGATACCGCCATTAAACCCTTTCTGGATTATTTGATAAAAGTGCAGGAAGTGGTTCAGGTCGGTTTTGATGATGAGCTGCAGGATTTTGAAATTAAAGAAAAAGTAATTGCTCAGTTTGCTGATTATCAATCATGGCATGGTTTTGATACTAATTTTGGTAAACATATTAATAGCATGTATCTGGAAATTGAAAAAACAGCCTGGTAAAACGGGGTTGTTAGTATGAGTGCTAAAGGTGGGCCTGTCGGGCCCGCTTTCTTTAATAAGACAGGCTTCCCTCGGAGTTAAACTTCATAAAACTGCAAGCATTCTCTTTTTTGTATGCCTTAGAGAAATAATGATGTGGAATTCTATTATTGATGATTAAATGCCGTTAATTGAAATGTAATAGCGCCTGCTTCAGTGAAGCAGCTTATGAATTATTTAGTTTTTAACTAGTCAGCCCTGAAAAATATATTATCTATTTGAAATATAAGGATTTATCCCTGTTTTTGAGTGACCATAAAGACCAGAAATGTTA
>JAHXIM010000465.1 GCA_025655635.1 gamma proteobacterium symbiont of Lucinoma myriamae
TTTACCCAATTGCACACCCCATTGATCAAACGAATTAATACGCCAGATACCCCCCTGCACAAAGACTTTATGTTCATATAATGCAATTAATGAACCCAGAGTATAGGGATTAAGTCCTTTATTAAAGTAGAAAAATCTAAAATCTTTATTAGAAATATAGTACTATTTGTATTATATTTCTAATTACCATACCATTGTTTATGAGAAAACTTGTATAAAACATAAAATGCAACCAGCAAAAAATTACTCTCTGTTTGATTCAAACTGCTTTATTTTTCAAAAAAAAACCCAACTTAGTATGGTATCAATTTAATACAACAGACACTTGGAAAAAAAGTGTTTTAAAGGTTAATTATTTATGCATGGCGACAAAGAACTTCGTTCAAAAGTTAAACTTATCGGCTCCTTTCTTGGAGATATTTTAAAGACACATACGGGTGATGACGTATTTGATGTCGTTGAAAAGCTAAGAACCGGTTATATTGAGTTAAGACAAACACATGATGCCGATAAACGTCAACAACTCATCCAGTTCATTGAACAGATGGATGCACAGACTCTTGAGCACGTAATTCGCGCTTTTAGTACCTATTTCAGTCTGGTCAGCGTTGTTGAAGAAACACAGCAGCATAAAGAACGCAGACGTCTGGCCAATAGTAATGAAGAACTCTGGCAGGGTTCATTTCGTAATACACTCAAAGAGTTTCATAAGCAGGATATTTCTGCTGCACAGCTCCAGGAGTTGTTAAATAGTCTCTCTTATACGCCTGTTTTTACTGCTCATCCTACAGAAGCGAAGCGCCGAACCATTCTGGAATCACTGAAACGGATCTTTATAGCCATTAAAGAGTTTGATGATCCCC
The DNA here is from genome assembly GCA_025655635.1 of gamma proteobacterium symbiont of Lucinoma myriamae. Lineage (GTDB taxonomy): Bacteria > Pseudomonadota > Gammaproteobacteria > GRL18 > GRL18 > GRL18. Next base: position 864 of record JAHXIM010000465.1, read on the forward strand.
GTTTAGGCAAACATCAAAAAGACAGTTTATCTCAGGCTTTAAAGAACGAAATCCAGATTTTATGGAAAACAGATGAAGTCCGCGCCGAAAAACCACAAGTTATTGATGAAGTGAAAAATGGCCTGTATTATTTCCGCGAATCTCTTTTTGATGCAATTCCAGTCATCTATCAATATCTGGAGAGAGCCATTGCTGATGTTTATCCTGAGTATGTCAATCAATTAAAGCTCCCCACGTTTCTGCATTTTGGCTCCTGGATTGGCGGTGACCGTGATGGTAATCCTTTTGTCACCGCCAAGGTGACTGAAACAGCTGCCTATTATCAAAGCCGTGAGATCCTTAAACTATATATCAGTGATACTGAGCAACTCTCACATCAACTGACTCATTCAATTGCATTATGCACACCTAACCAGGCTTTTTTACAATCACTGGACAGCGATAATAAAACCTATAAACATCTGTTTGCCAAACACCTTAATTTATTTTCCACTGAGCCCTATCGACGTAAACTGTTTATTATACGTCATAAATTAGACTACCGAATGAAGCAGATACAGGCAAAAATTGATGGTCATCGTCCTCAGTCCAATTATAGCGGTTATAAGAATGGGGATGAATTTTACCACGATCTTAAGCTTATTCAGGATTCACTCTGTTCTCATAATGATTGTGAAGTGGCCTATGGTCCCTTACAAAATTTATTACGCCTGACTGAGACATTTGGTTTCTTTTTAGAGCATATGGATATCCGTCAGGAATCAACACTGCATAGCGAAGCAGTTTCAGAATTACTGCAATGCATGCATCTGGAAGATAATTATAACGCTTTAAATGAAGACGATAGAATGACCTTATTGTCTGAATTAATTGATCAGGAAGAATTACCAGGGATTAATCAGGGTGATCTGTCTGAGGCGACAGTCAATATTATTCAAGTATTTGATACCGTATTACGTCTGCGCCGTGAAATCAGCCCTAAACTATTTAATCAATATGTTATCTCCATGACACATACGGCCAGTCATGTGATGGAAGTGATGTTTCTTGCCCGATTATCTGGACTATTAGGTCATAAAGACGGCAAAGCCTTTTCATATATTACAGTTTCTCCTTTATTTGAAACAGTGGAAGATCTGGAACATATTGAACCTGTGATGTCAGTGTTATTTGATAATAAAGTCTACAATAAATATCTGAAAGCTGCCGGCAACCTGCAGGAAGTCATGCTGGGTTATTCAGATTCCTGTAAGGATGGCGGTATTCTGGCATCCAGTTGGAATCTTTATGGTGCCCAACGACGCATTACTGAACTGGCTAATGAAAAAGACATTGATATTCGTCTGTTTCATGGTCGAGGCGGAACGATTGGCCGCGGCGGCGACCCTACTCATGAAGCCATTTTAGCCCAGCCATTTGGCTCAGTACATGGCCAAATAAAATTCACCGAGCAGGGTGAAGTACTCTCTAATAAATACAGTAATAGTAAAACGGCTGTGTATGAACTGGTTATGGGCATTAGTGGTCTGATGAAATCCAGTAGTTGCCTGGTGAAAGCTAAACGGGATGATAACCCCAAATTTCTCAATACCATGACACAGCTGGCACAAACAGGTGAAAACAGTTATCGGACGCTAACAGATAATACTCCCGGCTTTTTAGATTATTTTTATGAGGCTACGCCGGTAAGTGAAATTGGTCTGATGAATATCGGTTCAAGACCGTCTCATAGAAAAACAGGTGATCGTTCCAAATCATCAGTGCGTGCAATTGGATGGGTGTTTGGCTGGGCGCAGTCTCGTCACACATTACCAGCCTGGTATGGTATTGGTACGGCACTAAATCAGTATATAGAACAAGATAAAGACAATCTCAAACGATTAAGAAAGATGTATAACAAATGGCCTTATTTTACTACCTTATTAGATAATACTCAGATGGCATTATATAAAGCAGACATGGGTATCGCTAAAGAATATGCAGAATTATGTAAAAATCAGCAAGACCGTGATCGCGTTTATGCTTTGATCAAAGACGAATATGATCTCACTGTGAAAAACATTTTTATGGTGGCCGGTATTGATGAGTTACTCAAAGATAACCCGACACTGAAACTTTCATTGGGTCGACGTCAGGCCTATCTTGATTCCTTAGCTCATATTCAACTCACACTATTAAAACGCTATCGTCATGAAACCTTAACCACTGAAGAGTAGGATATCTGGTTGAGTCCCTTATTGCGTTCCATTAATGCCATAGCAGGCGGCATGCGAAATACCGGCTAATTTAAATATAATCACCAAATTGGAACTTTTATTTTATGTTAATTGTTATCTCACCCGCTAAAAAACTGGATTTTGAGAGTTTGCCGCAAACTGATGATTTCAGTATGCCTGATTGCCTGGAAGATTCCAGTGAATTAATCAATACTCTGAGACCCTATTCTGTTAAACAATTAGAAAAATTAATGCATTTGAGTAACAACCTGGCACAGTTAAACCATGATCGCTATCATGACTGGAGCTTACCGTTTAATCCACAAAATGCCAAACAGGCGATTTTGACATTTAAAGGGGATGTCTATGCCGGCATCAATATTGAGAGTTTTTCTGATAAAGATTTAAGCTTTACACAGGATCACTTGAGAATTTTATCTGGACTATACGGCTTATTACGCCCATTGGACTTAATGCAGCCCTATCGATTGGAAATGGGTACTCGTCTAGAAAATGAACAAGGAAAAAATTTATATGAATTCTGGGGCAGTCGAATCACACAATTAATCAATCAACAACTTAAAGAACTAGGCACTGACACCTTGCTCAATTTAGCCTCTAATGAATATTTTAAAGCCATAAAAACGAAAGAACTCGACGGCCAGATCATAACTCCTGTTTTTAAAGAAAAACGTGATGACGGCAGTTATAAAATAATCGGCATCTATGCCAAAAAAGCCCGGGGCATGATGAGTGCTTTTATCCTTAAAAATCAATTAACACAGGTTGAACAAATCAAAGAGTTTTCCGAAGCTGGCTATGTTTATAATCCTGACTTATCCAACAACACTGATTGGGCCTTCTCTCGTGAATAATAAGTCTCGGGATAAATAGCTTTAAAATTTC
>JAHXIM010000517.1 GCA_025655635.1 gamma proteobacterium symbiont of Lucinoma myriamae
GCTCCAGCCTAGAGAAAAACAGTTCAATTATGAGAAGTTTGGTGCTGGATATTATGTCGTTGCATGGGCTACTGCGTTTTTTAGGATTATATAGGTCTGAAACGAAGACACAGGGACTAATAATCGATAAAAATTTCAAGTCTTTAATAAAATTTCAATAAATTAAGAATTCTATCCTATTGATTATTAACTTTAAATTATAATTTATATCATTATTCTTTTGTTTAAATGATGCTATACTTGTCATATGACAAGTATCTATTAGGATTGTACCAGATGATAGTAACCATCCCAGAATTAATCCCCATTGAACAGATTACAATAAGCCCTTTGCGCCCTCCCCTATCCCAGGTACCTTATCTCAAACCCAGTTCAACAGAAATTGAAACAGCACAAACAACAGGCTTGATCCCATCACTCATTGTCAAAGAAATTCGACGTATACCATATCCTCTCTACCATATTTTAACAGGTGAGAAACACTGGTTTACTGCTCAAGCAGTCACCGGGGTACCATCACTTGCCTGTGAGGTTGTTACGGATCAAGTTTCAGAAAAAGACGAAAGAAAAATAATAAAAGAAGATCTTAATTCATACCAGATCAATATAAGCACAAAAAAAACAGATCCTATTGCTGAAGCTCAGTTACTAAAAGAAAAGATAAAAAGCTATCAATCCAGATATCAGTTTTGTAAAGAAACTAAACTTGATCAAGGTGCACTAGCACACAAACTCAATCTATTAAAATTATCAATTAAGGTTCAGGCTTTAATCAAAGATGACAAATTAAAAGTAAGTCATGCCCGGTTTCTTTATCAAATAAAAAATGAGATAAAACAAATAAAAATTGCACAACATATTATTGAAAACAAATTGTCAGCAACACAGGCCTGGGATTTGTGTAAACGCTTTTCAGGGAAAGAGAATAATAATATGAGTGTAGATCTGGCTCTAGTTGAAAGACAAACCAGTGAGCGATTAGGGTACCCTGTAAAAATCAAACAGAATAAAAAAGGGTCTGGTGAAATCAGAATTATTTTTTTTGATACGGATGGAGCGGATGATATTTTAAAAAAATTAGGCTACGAAAGAGATTACTTTTAATAAAAAGAACAAAAATATACAAGAGAGAATCTGAATATTGACTATAATTTGGCTTTTATAATAAAAGTTTGTACATAAAAAACATATAAATCAATATATAATTTCTCTTTAATATTAAAGAGAAATTATTAATAAAACTCAAAGTTTTTCTAAAAAATATTTTACACTATATTTATTTATATATCATGACATTACAATAATTAAACACTGTTTTCTGTATTCCAGAACATTACATATTTGCCTTGTAGTATTTATCAATTAACATTGATATTTCCTTTTTTAATTCCTCTTTTGTTAAGGTCGATTTAGATTTGATTTTTATATCAATATTATTGACAGAACTTCTTGTAAATGTACCAATAGATTCTTTTCCTTTTTTATTTTTTATACTTTCCTTAATCACATCAAGTCTGTCTGTTTTATAAGTATTTTCTGCAGCTTTAATTAAAGAGTTATATAAAAAATTAGAAGATAATTTTTTACCAACCTTTATGAGAGAACTGGTCTTTGACAATATAGCTTTTTCTTTACCATTGTCTTCTAATAGCATAAGAAGTTTTTTTACCCAAAGTTTACGCAATTCAAGCAAGTTAGATAACTCATCAAAAGCACTAATGATTGAAGGAAAATCATCTCTCAACGTTCCAAAACGTAAATATTCAGTAACCATACTTTTATCAATATTTCTCTTTTTTGCCAATTCTTGCTGAGTTTTGTAGGTTCCATTAGCCAACAGTTCTGAATAGAAAAAACCAAATTCAACATCAGCCCATTCAACTTTTGCATTTTCCTTTTCAGTGAAAACAGATGCTTCCTCATCAGAAAGTTTTTTAATAAATGCTTTTAATCGAAATTTTTGATTTAACTCATTAACAACATGCTCTGCTGCCCATCTTCTTCTCGTACCAGCAAAAACTTCATATTTAATATTGTTATTTATCTTTTCTACATCGTCAGGGATTGGGCGTATATAAATAGGTTCTTTTTGACCAATGTGCGAATTGAAATCTTTAATTAAATCATCACAAACTTGTTCATTTAATAATTTTTGAATTCGTCCAGGGATTTTAATTACCTGACATTCACGAGGATCAATATCAACACAAAACTCCCCTTCTTCTTCAATCAGTTTTTTTACTTTCTGTTGTTCAAGTTCCAATTGATTAATTTTAGATTCAAATTTTTCTTCCCTATCCTGGAATTCTGATTCTTTAATTATGAAGTTTTTCTCTTCTATCTTTAAACGATTATAGTCATCCTTTAAATTAATCGCTGCCGTTTCCGAGATTTTTGTCATACCCGCACCAGAACGTTTTTTTTTGGCTGGATTTAAATTTTCTTCAACTTTAATTTCAGTTATAGTTTCTGTGTTAATTTTAGAAGTTGTTTTTTTAGGAACAAACCCAGGAAAACTTAATTTACGCTTGGTCATCAGTAATTCTCCACACTTTTTCTTTTAATAAATTTTCAAATTCAGTAACAACTGAATCTAAATTATCAATACATCGTTTATACGTCTGTCGATCTTTGTATTTATGAACTTCAAATGGTGTTGTATAGGCTGCTGTTGTATTAGAAAATATCTTTGAGCCTAAAACCGAGTTAGTCATTACCCTATCCCCTAACATAAGCTTCAATCCCCCTTCCAACTCTGCAGGAAATCCCTCGGTATATGCCTTAGTGATCAAAATTTTCAAAAAGTCCAAATCAACAGGTTTACTAAATTCATGATTTTCATAGTAAGAAAAAGTTTGAGCGATGGCATCTAAAAATTCATAGGTTGAGTGCAAATCAACCAATTCCGGTGGTGTTGGAACGATGACACAATTTGCTGCAAACAATCCATTTATAGAGGAATAGTTAAGAGATGGTGGAAAATCTAATAAAACAACATCATACGGTTTTTTTACAAAATCAACGATCTGATTTAAAACTTCCCAGAAAAGAAAATTATCACCTTTTCTAGCAAGTCCAATTTCAACTAAATGAAGCATCGGATCTGATTCAACAAGATCAATATTACACCACTGTGTTGATTTAGTAATTTCTTTGGGATCGGGCATCTCAGCTTCAAATAATTGCACTTGCCCATCTTCATCAACCTCATCAATTTGAGTTTTGAAAATAGTCTCAGCATAATCAGCTAACATATAATCACCCAATCCAAACTCCAAAGGATTTTCTTTTGATTTTTCCTTTGAAGTAAATTGGTAAGAAGCAGATGCTTGTGGATCCAAATCAAGAATCAAGACCTTATATCCTCTTAAAGCCATACCTTGGGCTAAAATGATCGTCGTAGATGTTTTTGCAGATCCCCCCTTAAAATTTGCAACAGCACAGACTGCTGTTTTAACAGCCTTAGATAAATCGGGACAACGCTTTAAATATTTTCGAATCTCAAGAAAGGCTGGATAATCCCAACCTAATCGACGTCCTGAGTCATCAAAAAGAGGAGTTGGAAAATCTTCTTCTTTAGAACGTCTAGTGATATAACTACCAGTGACTCCAAGTTGATCAGCTACTTTTTGAACAGTAAAAATACGTTTCATTTCTCGTGGTTGATCAGGTTGACGTAGCTGTGCCTGATTTCTGACAGAATCAAGAAATGCTTTTAAAGCTTCTGCATAATCTTCGCAAACATCATATAACATAATAGTTCCTCTTTTTAAGTTAACATGACAAACTATAGAAGCTTTTTATTCTTTAGTCAGCAATTATTTCTAAGTAAAGTATAAAAAACGTACTAATCTTGACTAAATAGCAGAGATGATCAATGATCAATAAAAATTGATCCTATAAAAATCAGTTGAAAATGGTCTATAATCATAACCCATTGAAATTATAGTGAAATATCATGATATTACCACCAAAAATCAT
>JAHXIM010000239.1 GCA_025655635.1 gamma proteobacterium symbiont of Lucinoma myriamae
AAGGTCGTTTTCTCTGGTAATTGGGCTTCATCCACTGGGTGAATGATTTTTGGTGGTAATATCATGATATTTCACTATAATTTCAATGGGATATGATTATAGACCATTTTCAACTGATTTTTATAGGTTGAAGCATGATTTCAATCAATGAATTTCAATGCCATATCAATTACATTGCGCCTGGGGTCGTGAAATACGGAATTTAACCGAGAGATAAACGTGATAAATAGTTCAAAAGCCATTAGTTACGGTGTGATAACCATTATTATTTTGGGGTTAATTAATCAGTTGATCTTAATAATGTCATTGGTTGGATATAGCTCATTGGCAAAAACATACCCTGCATTAATACCCTGGTCTCAGGTATTTACTTATGCATTAGGTGGTCTGGGCTTTTTTATTGTCATGTTTTTGGGTGGTTTTGTCACAGCAATGGCCGCATTAAAACATACTTATTTAAATGCCTTTGCCGCATCAATAGTGGGCAGTAGTATTTCCCTGTATTTATCATTAAAAGATGAGTTTTTTACTCCTATAGCCTTCTTTTTTATGACTTTTGGTATTATCTCATCTATTTTTGGCTGCTGGATCTGGCATAAATATCAGCAAAAAAAACAAACTTAACTGATAACTCTTGTCTGGTTCTGCCTAGCTCTGCTGCTTCTGAACTCTGAGCTTTGTTTGAATAAAGTCCTGATGAGATACATAAATCAATTCAGCAATACGCCGAACCATATGTTCTTCATAAGAATCCAGGTGATTATCTGCATAAGCCACTTGCCACAGCAGTTCAATAATTTTTATTTTTTGCTGCTGAGAAAAATGCTCTGCAATAAGCCTGGTAAACTGATAATAATCAGTCGCATTTTTTACCTCCTCATGAGCCAACTGATAGAGTTCAGCGCTTTCTTCATCACTAAGCATAAAATTATCTTTTAGAGCCTGACGAACTGCCTGTTTTTCAGTTTCATGTACTTTGTCATCCTGATTCATCATTTCGATCAATAGCGCTGCCGTAGCCAATCGGAGTTGATGCTGCTGATCACCTGCAACCAATTCGACTGACATACGCTGTTCAAAGAATATCTTTATTGCCTTTAACATTTTGTTCCAATATTTAAAAATGTATCTTAAATTTCACTTTACCAAGAGAGCACACGCTGATTAAGGTCGCTGTCTTCCTGATTGATGTTGTTTTTGCTGTTCTGAAAATTCTTCAGGTGATATTCTTCCATCGGAATCTTTATCTATTTCCTTAAATTGAGAGATATTTCCGGTGTTCCTCATTTGATACCCTTCTTGTATTCTATTGCTGATACGCATACTACGGGCTTCAATCAGTTCCTGCTCACTAATATAACCATCTTTATTGCCGTCAAAATCTTCAAAAGCGGGACTATTACGACGATTCACTCCTCTTTGGCCTTGTTGACCCTGCCCCATCATCCCCATTCTCTGGCCTTCTCTCATATTTCGTCTTTGCTGCATCTGCTGCTGCATACCGGAATTAAATTCATCTGCTGTTAATACACTATCCTTGTTCCTATCAAAATCTTCAAAGCGGGGTATTTTATGAGCACCATTCATTCCCATATTCTGTCTCTGCCGCATACCCATACAGCCCTGATTCTGTCCCATACCACGACGCTTTTGCATCTGCTGTTGTCCTCTGGCAAGTTCATCTGGATTAAGCTGAGCATCTTTATCCGTATCAAATTGCATGAAGTTTGGCTCTGATGCCATATTTTTCATAGGAAAGCCTTGAGCCGCCCGATTTTCCATCCGCTGCCCGCGTCTCGTATTAAACTCATCCTGACTAATATAACCATTAGAATCAATATCATAAATATAAAAAGGAATTGGCCCTCGTTGAGGCATTTGTCCAGCATATAGAATTTGTATTGAGAAAAATAAGGTTAATATACAGGTAGATAAAAACAATATTGTGTTTTTACTCATCAATGTCTCGGATAATATTTTCATAACAGGCCTACCTATCAGTTAATAAGATTGCAATGGACTAGTGATTTAACATATCGTTAAGCTCAACAGAACTGCATTGATTTAGTGTATATTCATTAATTATAGCCAACCTGCAAATATTGTCACAGTAATTACTCAGCTGTCTATTAATGATTTCTGCTCAGGTTCTGGCTATTGAAGAAACAGGTGAGGAAATACTCGATACTTATTTAAAAATGAGCATTAAAAACGAATTATATATCCATGAGGCTCAATAATTCTCCGCTACTGATAACATGACAATAGATCATGTTAAGTATCTCCAGCTCCTTCGTATGAAGTTCATCCGTTCCTGCCGCACAACAATCCTCAACCAGGATTACATTAAAACTTTCATCTGCAAGGCTGCGCACTGTCGATGAAATACACTGATCGGTAAATATGCCAGTGAGCACCACATTTTTTATACCCATATTGTGCAGCACCAGGCGAAGATTGGTTCCGGTGAGGGCACTGTCGGTGGTTTTGGTGACCACTATTTCACCTTCCAGTGGTGCAAGTTCTGTAACGATCTGAGCATCCTCACGGTCCTTCGGCAGCAGCAGGTAGTTCCAGCCCGGCTTTTTCTGGCTTAATGAGCGATCTTTTCCATTCTCCAGCAAGCAGGCAATGCGGGCATGCAGCACATCCATTGTGTGTTGCCGAAAGCACTTCTGTAGTTCGGCAGTCTTCGGGATAACGATCTCATGCATACGCTTATGAAAAGGTGCCCAGCGTGCTCTTTCCAACGGATCGTCCGAAGGTGTCAGATAGGTGTTCTGAACATCAATACTTAACAGCGCAGTTTCATTAGTAAGAAGCGAGAGATCTGGCGGCTCAGCAGCACCCTCATAGTAGAAGGATCGGTAATCAGTTTTCCAATTCATATTGATATCAGCTGGTTTGATGTGAATGTAGGCAGAAAGTCGTTTCACTAAACAATAATATAATATATTGCTCTGTAAAAGGAAACAATAGGAAAAATATTCCTTTAATAAACTATAGTAGTGTCATTATCAATGAGAGTGTGCAGTTCGAGACTTATATTAGAAATAAAATCAGATTTTACTTTATATGGACTATAAGCCCAGGCTGTCGGGAAAAGTATGGTTGCAGCTAAAAATCATTTGCCATGACTTGCATATATTGCTGTACCGCTTTCACAACTACCGAATAAACTCTTAAGTATCGCTGAGCTTATGGGGGATGAGGTGCATCTAGGAAGTTAAGGCTGACAGCTTTTGTTGTATTTTTTGGTAAAGCAATTTATGTCCTTTTGAATTTGGGTGCACCCCATCGCTGCAGAGATATTCTTCCTTATTATTTTCTACAAAGGAAGTATAAAAATCCAGATATTCACAGTTCATTTCATGCGACAGCTGTTTAATGATGAAATTATATGCTTGAATATCATGATCAAACCTCAACTTTCCATGTTGATTAACCATTCCTTCAATTGAGTCCGCTATTGGCAGCAGATTAAGCAATAGAATATCTGCTTTAAATTTTTTTGCCGATTCAATACAGTGTTTCAGGTTCCTTATATAATATGATTCAGGAACAATATTTTTATCTTTATGGATAACAATATCATTAGCACCATAAGCAAACACAACGATCAATTTTTGGCCTTTGATGTTCCGCGCCCCGAGTTCTATATCAAAGCGATTGACCAGACCATCAGTTGTCTCACCCGCTATACCAAGATTATATAAGGTGATTTTTTGAGTTTGACTATCGGCAAACTGTTCAAAATAGTGTTTCTTCAAACGATCAGCCCAACCTCCTCGTTCAGTATCTTTTTCACCGAGGGTGATACTATCGCCAAAACATAAAATTTTAAACATCACTTACTTAGTCGACCCTGAAAAAAGATAATCATCATGAATCGATAGATTATCGTACAACATTAATTGTAATTTTATTGTTCCTGATCAAATT
>JAHXIM010000372.1 GCA_025655635.1 gamma proteobacterium symbiont of Lucinoma myriamae
AAACTAAAAATCAGACAAACCTCCATTCCTGATGAGCAGAGTATGTTCTATTTTGGATAAAACCTCACTCATCAAAGCGGAGAACAACCATTGATGAAAACCACTATTACATAAGGTTTTAGCTTTATTTTTTTTCTTGAGTTGTTGTTTTTTAAATTGTTTAATATGAGTAATCGTTGACATATAGGCCCTTAATATTGATGAGCGAGTGAATTGTTGAATTCACTATACAAAAAACACAAATTAAATTAAATTGTGAATTTCACTTTGGTGTCTCAAGTTTAAATAATTCTTCACTGATCAATCACTTTTTTCCTGAGGATTTACCTGAAGACTGGCGTTTCAGCTATTATAGCAATGAATTTAATTTGCTTGCCATTCACTTATCTGATCTTAATCTATCATCTTTATCTGCTCAAAATGGAGTTAGGGTTTCAGGTGATGAAATCATAGAACAATTGACTGATATTTTTGATGATATTGAAAAAACAGTTTTTTGTCTATTTGATTGTTCGAAACTATCAGAATCGATCAAGGAACAGCTTTTTGACAGCCAGATTGCAACAAAAGACAATTGTTATTTTATTAATCTGGATAAGCCCGGTGAAAATTTTCTAATAGGTCATTCAACTCATATTGAATGGCTTAATGCTTGTGTGGAAGGGAATATTGAAGAGACAGTCAATAGTGATTTATTTTGTAAGGTCAAAAGTGACAAAAGAATTGAACCTGTTGAACTGAAGCTTCTCATTGAACATATTCAAGATTATGCGCTTAGAAAAGATGCTCGTACTGTGAGTGTTGTTTTTTCTTCTGACTATGCATTGGAAAATTGTCGTAATGCTATATTGCTTGAAAGTATGATGTGAACCCTAGTGGTCAATTGTATTTATTGATATACTGCACCGTTATTTAATAAACGCTTACATCTGAGAATGAAATTTAACCTGAATTATGCCGTCAACTGATAACAATCTGGTTCGTATTAGAGATCTGCATTTCTCCCGTGGTCACTCCAAAATTTTTAATGGGATTGATATTGATATTCCTAAAGGGAAAATCACCGCAATCATGGGCCCCAGTGGTACCGGTAAAACAACGCTGCTCAAATTAATTGGCGGTCAGCTTAAGCCTCAACAAGGTACTATACTTTTTCATGGTGAGAATATCCCTGCCATGAAGACAAAAAAACTGTATGAAGTTAGAAAAAAAATGGGTATGTTGTTCCAAAGTGGTGCTCTGTTGACGGATATGAGTGTTTTTGACAATATCGCTTTTCCTTTGCGTGAGCACACCGAGCTGCCTGAAGTGATGATTCGAGATTTGGTTTTAATGAAATTACAGGCTGTTGGACTTCGAGGTGCACGCGACTTAAATCCCAGCCAATTATCAGGTGGTATGGCTCGCCGGGTCGCTTTTGCCCGGGCTATTGCCCTTGATCCTGAAATGATCATGTTTGATGAACCGTTTACCGGACAGGATCCTATTTCAATGGGGGTATTGGTGCAGTTAATACGTTCTATGAATGAAGCTCTGGAATTAACCAGTGTCATGGTATCCCACGATATAGAAGAAACAATGGCAATTGCTGATAAAGTTTATATAATTTCTCAGGGTAAAATAATGGGCTATGGCAGTCCGGAAGAAATGAATCAATCAGATTCCCCCTGGATTAGTCAATTTGTCCATGGTGAAGCGGATGGTCCCGTTCATTTTCACTATCAGGCACGTTCTTATAGCGATGATATCTTCGCCGGGGAAAATCGTGATTAATAACTATTATGTAATGTCTGTTGTTTGCTATCAACCGATGTCTTTCACGCACTATAAAACAGAGCAATAGAATAAAAATGTTTGACTGGTTCGCACAACTTGGCAGAAGTGCCATTGATTTTTTTGCCCGGCTTGGCAGTGAAGTTTTATTGTTTTTACAGGCAATAGCAGCGTTTAAGGCGTTAGTTTTTCGCCCTGCTCTTATTATTCAGCAGCTGTTCTCAATTGGCGTGCGTTCAATGCTGATTATTATTGTCTCCGGCTTTTTTGTCGGCATGGTTTTGGGTTTACAGGGTTATAATACGTTAATTGATTTTGGTGCAGAAGAATCCTTAGGTGTTATGGTGGCATTATCACTGGTGCGTGAATTAGGGCCGGTTGTCACGGCTTTACTTTATGCCGGTCGTGCAGGCTCTGCTTTAACTGCTGAAATTGGTCTGATGAAAGCAACCGAACAATTATCAGGTCTGGAAATGATGGCTGTTAACCCGGTAGAACGAATTCTGGCACCACGATTACTGGCCGGTATTATCAGTATGCCGCTGCTTGCAGCAATGTTTAGTGCTGTCGGTGTATTTGGTGGATATCTGGTGGGTGTGGATATGCTCGGCGTTGATACTGGAGCGTACTGGTCCCAGATGCAGGCACGAGTCGATTTTGAGCAGGATATTATTCAAGGCGTGATCAAGAGTGTGGTTTTTGGTGTAGTGACCACATGGATTGCCGTTTATGAAGGTTATACCTGTTTACCCACATCAGAAGGTGTGAGTCGTTCAACTACCCGTACCGTGGTCTATTCCGCATTGGCTGTATTGGGACTGGACTTCTTATTAACAGCATTAATGCTGTAGAATAATTAAGTGAAAAAATAATTAACGTGGATAGAAATAATGCCTAACTCAAGAATATTAGAAATTTCAGTTGGAATTTTTGTTGCTGTGGGGATTGCAGCCTTGCTGGTGCTGGCAGTAAATGTCAGTAATGTCAGTGGCTTCAGTGCCGGAAGCCAATATACCATTACTGCTAATTTTGATGATGTCAGTGGTTTAAAACCACGTTCCGCGGTCTCCATTGCCGGTGTGACTGTTGGCCGTGTTACCAGCATTGTCGTTGACCCGGAAACCTATGAGGCTGTGGTTGCAATGACAATTGATGCACGTTTTAATGATGTGCCTGTTGACTCATCTGTGGGTATTTACACAGCGGGTCTGTTAGGTGAAAAGTATGTTGGTATTGAACCTGGCGGGGCGCCTGATGTACTTGAAGAGGGTAGCGTTATTCGCCTTACACAGTCTTCTATTGTTCTGGAAAAGTTAATCAGCCAGTTTCTTTTCAGTCAGTCGGATAAAAAAGAAGAATAGAACTTAATTCTGGTACAAAATATCATGACAGAAAATACGATAGCCGCACAACTTGAAAAAATCTCTCAGGGACATTACATACTTAAAGGCCAGTTAAACTTTAAGTCTGTACCTGTGCTATGGTCAAAAAACAGAACTCTATTATTTGCTGATGAAGCAGATACCCTGAATGTTGATTTAGCACAACTTGAGCGCTCGGATAGCTCTGGTTTGGCCTTATTGGTTGAATGGTATCGTGAAGCTGAATTACAGGATAAAAAAATTATCTTTTATAACCTGCCGTCACAAATGTATGATCTTGCCCGTATCAGTGGTCTGAATGAGATTCTACCTCTGGAGAAAAGGGCGTCTTAATAGTTTGTAATTATCAGGCAAGCCCGTTAATTACAACAAGCGTTCCAAAAAAGAGTAGAAAAATGACAACTGATGAAATTAAAATCTTAATCGAAGCCGGAATAGAAGCAGCACAAGTCACTGTTAAAGGTGATAATGGTATGTTTGATACCACGGTCGTTGCAGAACAGTTCGAAGGATTATCCCCGGTAAAAAAACAACAAATGGTTTATGCTGCCGTTAATGAACAAATTACCAGCGGTGCAATTCATGCACTGAGTATTAAAGCCTACACTCCCAAAGAATGGGCAACAGCCAGTAAATTATTAATTGGCTAGCGAAAAAAATACCCCTCTATTAATACCCTGAGTTTATTATATATTTTAATTAGTCAGCCCTGAAAAACATATTATCTATTTGAAATGTAAGGAATTATCCCTATTTTTGAGTGACCAGATCGACCAGAAATG
>JAHXIM010000219.1 GCA_025655635.1 gamma proteobacterium symbiont of Lucinoma myriamae
AGCTTCTCCACGACAAGCTGTGACTAAAATTAGTGACTTTAAGGTATTGAAATTACCTGAAGAATCGGCCAGTCTTATTGTTCGTTATTTACATTATGACCCGCTGGATGAGAGTAAATATCTCATTACCAGTGCCCTGGCATCACATAAAGTCATTGAAAAGCAGTCTCAGGGTTATGGGCAACTCCTGGCTTTTGGTGTTATCTCTATGGCGCTTATACTGAGTGTGGCGATGGCATTTCTTGCGTTTTTTCTGCTCAAACCTATTCACAGTCTGACTCGGGCGGCTAATCGAATTTCCCGCGGCGATGAAAATATTCAATTTCCCGACTTTAATCGTTCTGATGCATTGGGGGTTCTGGCAAAATCTTTTAATACGATGCTGCATCATTTACATCAATCCAGACAGGACTTACGTCACCTGGCTGAAAATCTCGAAGAGCAGGTTACTGTGCGAACTCAAGAGTTAGAAGATGCTGTAAAAATAGCGGAAGTCAGTGCCAAAAGTAAAAGTGAGTTTCTGGCCACTATGAGTCATGAAATTCGTACTCCGATGAATGGTGTACTGGGTATGTTGGGCTTATTGCTTGATACCGATTTAAATAAAGAACAATATCATAGAGTGCACTTAGCTCAGGGAAGTGCCAATGCCTTATTAGCACTGATTAATGATATTTTAGATTTTTCCAAAATAGAGGCCGGTAAGCTGGAATTGGAAATAATGGACTTTGATCTGCGTGCAATGCTGGGTGAATTTTCAGAAGCTATGGCGCTTCAGGCACAGAGCAAAGGTGTAGAGCTGATACTTGATGTGATCAATGTTGAACACTCTATGGTTAAAGGGGATCCAGGAAGATTACGCCAAATTCTTACCAATTTAGTCGGTAACGCTGTTAAATTCACCTCAGAGGGTGAAGTGGTCATATTTGTTGAACTTAAAAGCATCGAATTTGAGGGTAAAGAAAAACTGAATTTACATTGTAAAGTCACTGATACCGGTATTGGTATTGCCAAAGACAAACAAGAATTATTATTTGGCTCATTTAGTCAGATTGATGCGTCAACAACACGTAAATATGGCGGTACAGGCTTGGGTCTGGCTATTGCTAAAAAGCTCTGTGTGTTAATGGGAGGTAACATACAGGCTCATAGTGAAGAGGGTAAGGGAAGTTGTTTTGAATTCAACTTGTGGCTGGAATCCTGTCAGAGTTCTCACATGGTTATTCCTGAAGTTGATATTAGTATGCTTAATTTATTAATCGTTGACAGTAATACGACCAATCGTGAAGTGTTAAGAGGACAGTTAGAACATTGGGGAGCTAAGGTCGAAGAAGCTGAAGATGGTTTGGCGGCACTGGCACGCTGTGACAGCAGAGCAAATAGAGTGGATAAAGCATTTTTTGATATTGCTTTGCTGGATATGCAGATGTCGAATATGGATGGTGCTCAATTGAGCCGGAAACTACGTGCTGACCATCGTTTTGACTCTATGCGGCTAGTGATGATGACTTCAATGGTACAGCGAGGAGATGCGCAGTATTTTGCTGATTTAGGATTTAGTGCCTACTTCCCTAAACCGGTGACTACCTCAGATCTCTTTGACGCTTTATCGGTTGTGGCTGATGGTGGAGAAACGCTGGAACAGGCTCAGCCATTGGTGACTCATCACTATGTTAAAACGCTGGAGAAAAATAAGATTGTACAACAGGAGCAGGCACAGGAATGTCCTGAAAATACTCGTTTATTACTGGTAGAGGATAATAAAGTTAATCAATTAGTGGCTAAAGGTATTTTGAAAAAACTGGGTTTGCAGACAGAGATTGCCGCCAATGGTGTGGAAGCATTAAAGTTGCTGAATCAGGCGTCAGAAGATGAACCCTATAGTTTAATATTAATGGATTGCCAGATGCCAGAAATGGATGGTTATGAAGCCAGCCGTCAGATCCGTGCCGGTAAGGCTGGTGATTATTATAAGACGATAGCAATTGTCGCTTTGACTGCCAATGCTATGCAGGGTGATCAGGAAAAATGTCTGGCTGCGGGTATGAATGATTATCTGAGCAAGCCAATTGATCGGGAACTTTTATTCGCTAAACTTTGTAAATGGAGTGTGGACTCTAGTGCAGTAAAGCAAAATATAGCGTCAGAGCCGGATAAATCGACTAATGAAGATATTACAGAATCTAAGCCTGTTGAGGCAATCGATTGGGAGCAATCCAGTGCATTAAAACGCATGGGTGGAGAGACAATAGAGCTAATCGCTTTAATTGAATTATTTCTTGAAGATATGCCGGAGCGCATTCAGGATTTACAACAGGCACTTGAGAAAAAAGAGATAGCATTAATACAACGTGCGGTGCATACCATTAAGGGCGTTGCTGCTAATATTAGCGGCTTACGTTTACAGGCATTGACAATACAGATGGACAAGTCAGCAAAAGCGGGAGATATAGAGCCTGTGCAACAGCAGTTTGCTGAATTGATCACTATTAATGCACAATTAACCCAGTGTCTAAAGCAATATATTGAACACCATAAAAAACCAGAAACTGCTCACCAAAAATTAACAAATGAACAAATTCATGATTTACTGCAAGTCATTGCTGAAAAATTACAGCAAGGGGATTATATTGATAGCAATGAACTTGAACCATTTAAGGCAGGTTCTTCTGATGAGAAAATACAATACCTGTTAAAGCAGCTAATGGAACAGATTGCTCAATTTGATACAATCGCCGCCATACAAACTATTCGTGATATTGAAACTAAGCTAAACTGAATGTGAATACCGGTTTTTATAAAAAGGGAAATATGTAAGTGACAGAGAGACCTGTTATCCTGATTGTCGACGATGTGCCTGCTAATGTCCAGGTGCTGGCCAGTTGTCTAAAGGATAAATATCATATTAAAGTAGCAACAGATGGTTCAAGATGTCTGGAACTGGTTGCATCCAAACCGGCACCAGACTTAATCCTTCTGGATATTGAAATGCCGGGTATGAACGGCTATGAAGTTTGTCAGCGGTTAAAAGAAGATCCTGCTACACAAAATATACCGGTGATCTTTGTTACTGCTAATGATCAGGAAGAAGATGAGGAAAAGGGCTTACAATTAGGAGCTGTTGATTATATTACTAAGCCAATACGACCTTCAATTGTTGTTGCTCGGGTCAATACTCATATTACTCTTAAATTGCAACATGATAAATTAACTGCTATGGCGATGTATGATCAGTTAACCGGGCTTTATAATCGCCATTATTTATTTATCAGTGCCAATAAAAAAGTAGCCAGAGCAAAAAGACACCATGAGCCTGTGAGTTTGATTATGATGGATATTGATCGTTTTAAAGCTATTAATGATAACTATGGACATCCAGCAGGTGATCTTGTGCTGCAGGCCGTGTCTAAGATTATTAGTGTTCAATGTCGTGAAGAAGATATTGCTGCCCGTTTTGGTGGTGAAGAGTTTGTAATATTATATGATCATTGTGATCTAAAGGATGCTCAGATTAAGGCTGAAAACTATCGATTGCAAATTGAAGAAGCAAAACCGGAACAAATAACAGTCACCAGTAGTTTTGGCGTGGTGCAAATGAAACCTGAAGGCGAAACGGTTGAAGACTTGATTAAACGAGCTGATTTGGCTCTCTACCAAGCTAAAGAAAATGGCAGAAATCAGGTCGTAATTGCTGCGTAGCGATTTAATAAACTAGCGGCTAAGTCTTTCTTGCAGAGATAAAAAAAGCCCGTGACACTATTTATAGAAAATAGTGTCACGGGCTTTTTTACTGAAAGAATTTTAGCAGGTGCCAGATATTTAATATCCCGGCACCCGTTAAAAAGTCTTACTTAGTCAGCCCTGAAAAACATATTATCTATTTGAAATGTAAGGAATTATCCCTATTTTTGAGTGACCAGATCGACCAGAAATGTTA
>JAHXIM010000449.1 GCA_025655635.1 gamma proteobacterium symbiont of Lucinoma myriamae
TTGATCAGGAACAATTAAATTACAATTAATGTTGTACGATAATCTATCAATTCATGATGATTATCTTTTTTCAGGGTCGACTAATTAGTCATTAAATTTTTACTAACTACTTAACTTATAATCCTTAATCAGGCTCCTTAATTTACAACCCCTTAACCCAGAATTATTAACTATGACAATAACTGATTTTCCTGATAACTATCGAAGTGGTTATGTAGCCATTATAGGCCGCCCCAATGTTGGTAAATCCACATTATTGAATTATATACTAGGTTTCCATTTAAGCATTACGTCTAAAAAGCCTCAAACTACCCGACATCGTTTGCTGGGTATTAAAACCACAGCGACAGCTCAGGCTGTTTATATTGATACTCCAGGTCTGCATCAAAAACATAAGGGGGCAATTCATCGTTATATGAATAAAGAGGCTATGACCACCTTGCAGGATGTTGATGTGATTGTCTTTGTTGTTGATGGTATTAAATTAACAGAAGAAGATGAGTATGCTATTGAATTATTAAAAAAATGTGAACAACCTATCATTCTGGCAGTTAATAAAATTGATAAAATTAGTAAAAAGGAACTATTATTACCCTTTATTGATAAGCTCAGTCAACGCCTGACTTTCACTCATATTGTACCTGTTTCTGCCTCTAAGGGGAATAATGTTGCTGAACTTGAGCGGCATATAGAAGCACATTTACATTGTTCACCTGCATATTTCCCCGAAGAACAAATTACTGATAAAACAGATCGTTTTCTTGCTTCAGAATTAATTCGTGAAAAACTCATGCGTTTATTAGGTCAGGAATTACCCTATGCGGTTGCCGTTGAAGTGGAAGCATTTGAAGAAGAAGCATCCATAATAAAAATTTCCGGCATTATCTGGGTTGAACGCAGTAATCAAAAAAGCATTATTATTGGTAATAAAGGCCAGCAGCTTAAAGAAATCGGTAAGCAGGCCCGCTTATCTATGGAACGCCTGTATGATAAAAAAGTATTTTTAAAACTTTGGGTTAAGGTTAAAGATGGCTGGTCAGATGATGAAAGGGCACTGAAAAGCCTGGGCTACTTTGATTTTTCCCATAATGATCAACAATAGAATCAACCTGGAGAACAAATCAGCAGTTGTACTTCACTATTATAATTATAGGAACTCCAGCCTCATCGTTAACTTTTTTGTCAGTGATTTTGGCAAGATCAGTGCGATTGCTAAAGGCGTTAAAGGAAAAAATACAAAGAAAAACCAGTTTGCTTTATTACAGCCTTTTCAAAAACTTAGTGTGTCTCTAGGGGGTAAGCAGGAACTGCTTATCCTGAAAAATATTGAATCGACCTCAATTAACTGGAAACTATCAGGCAAATCATTGTATTGTGCCTATTACCTCAATGAATTGTTGCTGCGCTTATTACCCTCACATTCAGATTGTCAGCAGATCTTCAGCCTTTATGATAATATCTTAACTCTACTTTCCCGTGACGCCCCTGAGTTATCAGATACTGACAGCCGGCAACAGCAGGCAATTAATTATGAGATCCCTTTAAGAATATTTGAATTAAAGTTATTGGAATTTTTGGGTTATGGCCTTAATCTGAGTCATGAAATAGAGACGGGTTTGCTGATTGAAGCAGATAGAGAATACTATTATGTCAACGATGCAGGTCCTTGTAATATCAAACCACTTGATAGCAACTATTGTCCTGTTAGTGGTTGTACACTGATTGATTTAAAAAATCTCCAGTTAAGAGACAGGAAAACCTTGCATGAAAGCAAACAACTATTAAAATGGTCGCTTGTCGCACATTTAGGTGATAAACCTTTAAAAAGTCGGGAAATGTTTAAGCAGCTCTATTGTTTATAGCCGTAGGCCTAACACTGGTAATTTAGAAATGTTCGATGAATAGTTACCACTTTTTTAGAAAATCTAATCCTAATTGTCATATAAAGAGGATAAAATCTTGAGTAATACATCACCCATACTTCTGGGAGTTAATATTGATCATATTGCCACATTAAGACAGACGAGAGGCACTCGTTATCCTGATCCTGTTAAGGCGGCGATGGATGTTGAACTTGCCGGAGCGGATAGTATCACCTTACATTTAAGAGAAGATCGTCGTCATATTCAAGAGCGAGATGTTTATCTTATCAATGATGTACTGCAGACCAGAATGAATCTGGAAATGGCGGTAACGGATGCAATGCTCAACATTGCTGAAAAAGTAAAGCCATCAGATTGTTGTCTGGTACCTGAAAAACGAGAAGAGTTGACAACCGAAGGTGGTCTGGATGTCGCCTCACAAATTGACAAAATGACAGATGCCTGTCTGCAATTAAAAGAAGCTGGTGTACGAACTTCATTATTTATTGATGCCGATAAAAATCAAATTGATGCCGCAGTCCAGGTGAATGCGCCTGTCATTGAAATTCATACCGGCCATTACGCTGATTATTGTGGTGTTGCTCAAAGAGACGAGTTACAACGCATTAAAGAGGGGATATTGTATGCAAAGTCTTTAGGTTTGCAGGTTAATGCAGGTCATGGCTTACATTATCATAATGTTCAGGATATTGCTGCACTGACGGATATTGAAGAGCTTAATATAGGCCATGCTATTATTGCTCAAGCCCTTTTTATAGGTTTATCCAACGCAGTAAGAGAAATGAAAGCACTGATGATAGAATCCAGAAAATAGTTTTTTTATACAGCCACAAATATATAATTAATTATACTTTATGCAAGCTACTAATTTACAAAATAAATTTGAAAAATTACGCAGTAATAAACTGTTTGAACTTTTTGTTATTTCAATTATTATTTTTTCGGCATTAGTTATTGGTGCTAAAACCTATGATATCTCTCCGTCAACACTCTGGTTTGTGCAATTATTAGATTGGTTTATTACTTTTTTCTTTCTGACAGAGATCACTATCCGTTTTTTAGGTGAAAAAAACAAAAATGAATTTTTTAAACATGGTTGGAATATTTTTGATACCCTGATTGTTGTCACTAGTCTTATACCTGTTGAAGATAGTGAATTAGCCATTATTGGCCGCTTGATTAGAATTTTTCGTGTGCTGCGAATGGTTTCAATCATTCCTGAACTAAAAATGTTATTAAACTCATTTCTGATCGCATTACCGCAATTAGGTTATATTGTGGCTTTAATGTTTATAATATTTTATATTTATGCAGCAATTGGCAGTACTTTTTTTGCTAGCATCAATCCGGATCTATGGGGTGATATTGCTATTTCAATGCTCACCTTATTTCGTGTCATGACGTTTGAAGACTGGACAGATGTCATGTATGAAACAATGACTGTTTACCCATTAAGCTGGCTTTATTACCTGAGTTTTATCTTTTTTACCGCTTTTGCTTTTCTCAATATGGTCATTGGTGTTGTT
This sequence comes from gamma proteobacterium symbiont of Lucinoma myriamae, assembly GCA_025655635.1. GTDB lineage: Bacteria > Pseudomonadota > Gammaproteobacteria > GRL18 > GRL18 > GRL18. The sequence goes on from JAHXIM010000449.1 coordinate 3,410, forward strand.
GTGAATGTACTGAATGAAGAGCATGAACGAATAAGAAAAGAAGAAGAGCTTGATAATAACCAGGTTACTTTGGAAATTTTAGATAATAAGATTGATGAATTAAAGAAATTAATCATGCAAGAACGTTCCTGATATCTTTATTAAGATAATTTTATTTCTTATTGTAAATTATAGAAAGTTGATCTATCATTCTGATATATCAGAATTTTAACAAAAGTTCAGAGTGTGTTATTAAATAAGAGCCAGTACACATTTTAGGCTTATGATTAATGTTTGTTTCTATAATGAGAAGATGTTCACGAAATTAGTTTGTTAGAAACTTTAAAATTATTTCATAAGAATTTTTTTATACAGGGATATGCTCTTGTTTATACTCTTCTTTAGTAATAAAAAAGGGGTTGATGAAATGATGACTTTATTTGTTCTAGCCTGTGTCTTTCTTGTGTACGCCCGTCATGGGCATAAACTAATGGGGTGTAAGTCCCCTGTAGGAGGATCACCGCTATGTAAATTGTATCCAACCATTT
>JAHXIM010000105.1 GCA_025655635.1 gamma proteobacterium symbiont of Lucinoma myriamae
ATATGATCATGAACAATAAAAATAGAATCAATATTGTACGATAATCTATTGTGTCATTGAGATTGTCTTTTTTCAGGGTCGACTAATTAATAAATTAAGCTTTTAAATCAATAGTATTGGATTGTGTAAAATATGTTGTTTGACATCAGTGATGAAGAAAAAAAGAAAGCCAAATTACCCCATGATTTATTTCTGGTTAATCTCATTGGTAACCATATTCTTACTTTTGTTGCCACCCTGGGTTTAGCCACGAGCTGGGCGTGGCCGATGTTAATTGTCCCCATTGTCTCTTTTTCAATTTTGAGTATTATTATTTATAAGGGTAAGAAATCACGTCAGAATGCTCCCTGGTTTGTGATGTGCCATTGGCAAATTGCTTTAAAACGCAGTATGTTTTTTATTAAAATGTTACTGGCAATCAGTATGGTTGCAGCAGTGGGTATTTATGGGTATACCAGTCTGGGATGGATGAAAGAAGCAGTTTATGCACTGATTGGCGGTATCTGTATTTTACCAACCATGGTGACGACTCTGGTGCTGATTATTATGGAGTCGGATGCATTACATCAGGCCGGAGAAGGTAAGCTGCCGGATAAAATGTTAGACCTGTATCCTAATCCAGAAGCCAAAATTATCGAATCGGTCAATCCTGACAAAGGTACACAATAATATGGTGAATGCAGTCTATCCCGGCACATTTGATCCCATTACATATGGACATATCGATTTGCTCAAGCGCGCTGCAAAAATCTTTGATCATGTAACTGTTGCTGTGGCGAGTAATTCAGGTAAGCAGCCCTTATTTGATGTGCAGCAGCGGGTTTCTCTGGCTAAAGATGTGCTCAGTGACTACCAAAACGTTTCTGTTGTTGGTTTTGATAATTTATTGGTAGACTTTACCAAAGAACATAATGCCAGCGTGATTTTAAGAGGCTTGCGCGCAGTCTCGGATTTTGAGTATGAATTTCAGCTGGCCGGTATGAATCGTAATCTGGCACCGGATATTGAAACCATATTTTTAACCACGGCAGAACAATACGCCTGCTTATCTTCAAGTTTGGTTAAAGAGGTCGCGCGATTGGGCGGGAATATAACAAACTTCGTTCCTGAGCAAGTAATAGCTGAAATTAAACAAAAATTAGGTTAGAATCTCCGGTTATTCGGGGGGATTAGCAACAAATGCTGACGTTCATTCATAAGAATGAATTATTTTTATAAGATTATTTATTTCGGAGGTTGTCAATGGCGCTATATATCACTGATGAATGCATTAACTGTGATGTGTGTGAACCTGAATGTCCTAATGAAGCGATTTATATGGGTGAAGAGATTTATGAAATTAATCCTGATCTCTGTACTGAGTGTGTGGGTCACTATGATGAACCACAATGTGTTGAAGTCTGCCCGGTAGACTGTATTCCAAAAGACCCTGATCACGAAGAAAGTGAAGATGCTCTTATGGCCAAGTATAAGAAGCTGACTGGAGAAGGTTAATAGCTAAAAACTGTCTGTTATCGATATTTTTAAAACCCTTAATGTGATTGCATTAAGGGGTTTTTTTTGTCAGGATTATTGCTGTTTTTACACATAGTTTCCCATTCTATAAACACTGAATCGATTTATTGAGGTTGTTATGAAGTTTTTGTTTTTGTTCTTGTTGTTATCTTTGTTGTTAAGTGCATCAGTTAGTGCGCAACAGCCTTCTCAGGCGGCTATTGCAACAGCTCATCCTCTGGCTACACAGGCAGGAAGAAGTATTTTACAATCCGGTGGCAATGCCTTTGATGCTGCGGTGGCTATCACGGCTACACTGGCAGTTGTTGAGCCTTATAGTTCAGGTTTAGGTGGTGGTGGCTTTTGGCTGCTGCGGGATCAAAAACAACATAAAACAATAATGCTTGATGGTCGTGAAACAGCTCCGGCAAAAGCATATCGGGATATGTATCTGGATCAGGACGGCAATTATATTGCCAAAAGCTCAGTTGATGGGCCTCTGGCGGCAGGTATTCCAGGAACCGTGGCCGCTATGGTTCATTTATCAGAAAAATACGGTAGTTTACCCTTACAGCAAGTACTGAAGAGCGCAATAAAATATGCTGAACAGGGCTTCCCTGTTACATCTCATTATCAAAAAATGGCTGCTTTTCGCCAGCAGGTATTGCAAAAATATACAACATCAGCAGATGTTTTTCTGCATAATAATAAAGTACCGGAAGCAGGTCATTTAATTGTTCAAAAAGAGTTAGCACAAACATTAAAATTAATTGCTCAAAAAGGTAATTCGGGATTTTATCAAGGCATTATTGCTAATAAACTGGTTGATTCTGTTAAGGCCAATGGTGGTATCTGGCAATTAAATGATCTAAAAAATTATACAATAAAAGAGCGTGAGCCTGTTCAGTTTCACTATCGTCATATGAAAGTCACTTCAGCTGCACCACCTTCATCAGGGGGGATTGCTCTGGCAACCATACTGCAGATTTTACAGAACTATGATCTTAAGTCGCTGGATGATGTTACACAAACTCATCTGATTATTGAAGCAATGCGCCGGGCCTATCGGGATAGAGCTGAATTTTTAGGTGATAGTGATTTTACTGAGGTTCCCATAGAGCGCCTGACTCATGCCTGGTATGCTGATGGATTACAAAAAAGTATACGTCTGGATAAAGCAATGCCCAGCAGTGATTTACCGGAAATAGGTGCGAACTTAAAAACAAAAATTTTAAATCCTCAAAGCGAAGGCCAGGATACGACCCATTTTTCAGTGTTGGATACCCAAGGGAATCTGGTTTCTGCCACAATGAGTATTAATTATCCCTTTGGTTCAGGTTTCATCGCAGCGGGAACCGGGGTGCTCTTGAATGATGAAATGGATGACTTTTCTGCCCGTCCGGGAACGCCTAATGTTTATGGTTTAGTCGGGGCTGAAGCCAATGCCATTGCTCCGGGAAAACGGCCGCTCTCCAGTATGAGTCCAACTCTGGTTGAAACGGATAAGGGAGTTGCTATATTAGGCACACCGGGGGGCAGTCGTATTATTACTATGGTGCTGTTGGGAATTCTGGAGTTGGAAAAAGGTGCTGCAGCACAGCAATGGGTGATTCGCCCCAGATTTCATCACCAGTATCTGCCGGATAAAGTTTTTTATGAAAAAAATGCCTTATCAATGGAGCAGGCGGCTGAACTTGAACTAATGGGACATCATACCAGTCAGCTGGATTCAAGCTATGGCAATATGCAGGTAATAAGCTGGGATTATGACAATGGAGTTCAGGCAGCCTCTGATCCGCGGGTGGAAGGGCAGGCCGTAGTTTTTGATGTATCAAAGGAAGGTTTATGACTAATATCAGAACAGCTTTAATGCTTTTGAGTTTTTCCCTGATTGTCCTGATGCTGGGCTGTACGGAAAAAAAGACTGATGAGGTGTTAATTCAGGAGCAGATTACTCTTCTGCAAGAAGCCATTGAGACACATGACCGCGGCAATTTCATGGATATTATTGACCTTGAATATAGTGATCAGGTTAATTCTGATCGTCAGTCTTTACAAAGAATGCTGCTGGGATTTTTTTTGCGTTATAAAGATATTTCAGTATATGTTAGTGCTACGCAAATCAATATACAACACATTCGAGCTGATGCACAATCACAGGTGGTAGTGACTGGGGGTAAGCATTTAATTCCAGATAATGCTCGCCACTACCAGGTACATAGCTGTTGGAAAAAAGTTTCGGGTGAATGGCTGTTAAGCTGTCTTGAGTGGCAATAGTGTTTGCCTGCTGAGAACTGATATTCCAGAACTTCTGTTATTAGAAAATGGTGTTATTAGAAAATGGGTAAACGTCAATTAAAACCCACCTTCACAATTAGTTTCAGTCAGGTCAGACTATGATCTTCAATTCGCAATCCGGAGATATAAATGACC
>JAHXIM010000421.1 GCA_025655635.1 gamma proteobacterium symbiont of Lucinoma myriamae
TTTATCCAGTATGGAAGAACAGGCAGAAATGAAAAAAGCTGCTTAATAAAAGAAATAAGATTTTTGAAAAAATTGTCTAGACAATTTGGGATGGAATACTGTTCACATATGGTATATACGGAGCAGAACCTGTCATTTATTATTTGGTGATTTTATGTCAATATGAGCCCTATAATGAATGACAGGTTCTGATGCGAATATTAAATGAGAAATGCTCATGTGTTGGAACAATTATTTAGAACTCTCGCCTAATAAAAGCAACAATTAAAGCAAAGGAAAATTTGTGTTTGAATTAATATTAGCCGGCGGCTGGATTATGGCCCCAATTGTTATCTGTTCCATTCTGGCTTTGACCATTGTGGTAGAACGTTTCTGGACTTTGCGTGAAAAAAAAATAGCACCCCCTAATTTAGTTGATCAAATTATTAAGCTTCATCAAAAAAATCGTATTACTAATGAAGCAATCTCTAAACTCAATAATAACTCCCCCTTAGGGCGTATATTAGCGGCAGGTTTACGTAATATGAATGCAGAGCGTGAATTGATGAAAGAAAGTATTGAGGAAGAAGGACGCCAGGTTGTTCTTGAACTGGAACGTTTTCTTAATACTTTAGGCACTATTGCTTCAATTACACCTCTTTTAGGTCTTCTAGGTACTGTGATTGGTATGATTAAGGTCTTTGCTGTTATTACCAGTTTGGGTGTAGGTGATCCATCAGTTTTAGCTGATGGTATTTCACAAGCTTTATTAACGACTGCAGCCGGTTTATCTGTAGCAATTCCCAGTGTTATGTTTTATCGTTTCTTCCGTGGCCGGGTTGATGAGTTATTATTAAAAATGGAAGCTCAGGCTGTCTACTTAGTTGAAGTTGTTCATGGTGATCGTCCAAGGATAAAGAACTAATATGAATTTTCGTCATAGAAAAGCAGAAGAACTTGATGTCAATGTAACACCACTGATTGATGTAGTTTTTTTGCTGTTAATTTTCTTTATGGTGTCAACAACATTTGATCGCCAGTCTGAGTTGAATATAGAGCTGCCTGAAGCAAGTGGTGAGATCTCTGAGTCTGAAAAAGTAGAAATTGAAATCTTTATTGGACCTGCAGGTAAGTTTATAATCAATGGCAATGAAGTGATTAATACTCAAATTGATACACTGCTTAGAGCTATGCGTGAAGCTGCGGGTGATGATGATGATCCCAGAATTATTATTTCAGCAGATAAAAATGCAACTCATCAGGCTGTGATGACTGCAATGGATGCTGCTCGTCAGATGGGATTTGTGCATATTACTTTTTCAGCAGTTAAGCCAGAGTAAGCGCTTTGTTGTTTAGTTGCTTAAATTGGCTCAGACTATCTCAATGAAATCAATTACTCATTACTGGCAAAGTATTAACCTGGTCAGTATGATGCTTGCTCCTATCAGTTTTCTATTTTGTTTTTTAGTTTTTTTCAGACGTCTTTTTTATCATTTGGGCATACTTAAATCAGTTTCAGAAAAATTACCCGTCATAGTGGTGGGTAATATCTATATTGGTGGTAATGGTAAAACTCCTTTTGTTATCTGGCTGGTTGAACAGTTAAAAGATGCAGGCTATAAACCTGCTGTAGTCAGTAGGGGCTATGGTGCTCTGAATGAAAAAGAGGCTGACTTAGCATGGCCTCGTCTGGTTGATTTACAGCAGGATATTCGCTTATTTGGCGATGAACCCTTTATCATACATCAATTAACGCAATGTCCGGTTGTTGTTGATCCCGATAGAAAACGTGCGGTTAAAAAGGTTTCACAGTCTACTGATTGTGATGTCATTATTAGTGATGACGGTCTACAACACTATGCTATGTCACGCTTTATCGAAATTAATATTACTGATGCCAGGCGGCTTTACGGTAACAGACTGTGTTTGCCTGCCGGCCCATTGAGAGAGGGTGTTAGCCGACTTAATTCAGTGGACTATATTATTTACAATATATCCCGAGGCTCTCTGGATAAAACAGTGTCACAAGAAATAATAAAATACCCTGAAAAAACATTTTCTATGGAATATGAATTATTATTAATGAAATCTTTATCAGAACAAACAGGGCAATCAATGACACTGAAAGATTTTAAAGGTAAAATCGTGCATGCTGTGGCTGGTATTGGCGATCCGGAACAATTTTTTTCATTATTAAAGAATTACGGTTTGATTGTAATAGAGCATCCCTTTAGCGATCATTATCAATATAAGAAAAGTGATCTTGTATTTGATGAACCTCATCCTGTTATTATGACAGAAAAGGATGCAGTTAAATGCCAACGTTTTTCATTATCAGATTCATGGTATCTGCCTATTAAGGCTAAAATTGATCATAGTCTGCTAACACAAATTGTAAATAAGCTAAAAACATACTAGGTACAGTGAGAAATAACAACAACTCTACCTAATACAGGATAAGGTGGAGTAAGAAATAACAACAACTCTACCTAAACAATCACTTAAACATGAGGTATAAAAGTGGATAAAAAATTACTAGATATTCTAGCCTGCCCGGTCTGTAAGGGCGAATTAAACTATGATAAAGAAAATAATGAGCTCATCTGTGACAAAGACAAACTGGCTTTTCCCATTCGTGATGACATCCCTGTTATGCTTGAATCAGAAGCTCGAACTCTGGAAACAAAATAGAAACAAAGTAGAAGTCTTATTTGCGTATATTGCCAATACACGATAAAGATGTAAATTTTACTCTCTGTTTTTACATTCTGCTTGAATGCATTTTTAGAAATGATAAAGAGTCTGGCCGCTACTCTTTATCACCCCATCACGCTATTCGGCCGGCAAGCAATTTTCTTGCAGAAGCTTGAAGAAACTCACATTGCTGCTTTTTGATGAGTAATTTCCTGGATTAAGTACATAATTTCACAAGATACAGAATAAAGCTCGTCATTAACTGCAGAGTAAAACAATAACATAAATTCATAGAATATTTGACCGGGCTGAGTCGCGGTGGTAAATTTTTATCTTCATTATTTTTTAACAGCAAGTATTCAGCTGTAAGAACTTTATTTGTCTGATTGCTCAGGCTCAAGGTGACACCATTGCAAATTAAGCTCAAGAATTTAAGCAAAAATTACCTGGAAGGTGGTCAACAACATATTATTCTTGATGATATTAATGTCACGTTTGATGAGGGGGAGGTCATTGCTCTGGTGGGGCCCAGTGGTTCGGGGAAAACAACCTTACTTAACCTGATCTCTGGTATTGATGAACCAGATTCTGGTGAGGTGTTTGTGTCTGGTCATAATGACTTTCTAAGCATTAGTGCAATGAATGATGAGCAAAAAACTTTATTCCGTCGTCATTCTATCGGTTTTATTTTTCAGTTTTTTAATTTAATTCCTACTTTGACTGTTTTAGAAAATATTCAATTTCCTCTGGAGTTGTGTGATAAATTTGATAGTTCTAGTGCAAATAAAATAAGTGATTTACTGCAGAGACTATCGATTGAAAATAAACAGCACCAATATCCTGAATATTTGTCGGGTGGTGAACAACAACGGGTGGCAATTGCCCGGGCTATTATTCACCAACCTCAAATTTTACTGGCTGATGAACCAACGGGTAATCTGGATCATGAAACCGGACGACAGGTAATTAATGTACTTCTAGAGTTGGCCAAAGAGTACCAAATGACGATGCTGATAGTTACTCATAGTCAGGATGTTGCCAGCCGGGCCGATCGAATTTTATCTTTAAAAAGCGGGCATCTTGTGGAAAAGGTATCTCGAAAAATGCCGCTCAGAAAAAATAGAACGCTATTGTATCGTTCCAGCTGGCGTTATTACTTAGTCAACCCTGAAAAACATGTCATCTATTTGAAATATAAGGAATTAATCCTTCTTTTGAGTGACCAGATCAACCAGAAATGTTAT
>JAHXIM010000474.1 GCA_025655635.1 gamma proteobacterium symbiont of Lucinoma myriamae
ATGTTCGTTTCTGTCCCATTTTGACACCTCAATAATTGATAGTTATTATCTCTTATTAAAGTATCCAGTTCTATTAGACCACAACAGAGTGTAAGCAGATCCCTAGTATAAATGCGGATTTTGACTATAGCTTCCATTCGTCAATAAACTCAAAGCATACCGTCTGAGTTTGAAATGCTATTTTGAATTTAGCAACAGGGTAGTGAAAATCTAACATGCTTTGGGATTTTGCTAAAAAAGTTTGGCATAAGCGTTTATAATAAGCGGAGTTTAATTTATTATATTAACCTAATGCCGTTAAAAATGGTTTACTTACAAAGTAATTGCTTAGTTTACAGGTTTGTATATTGGACAAATACTTTGATACAGGTGACAGCAGGGGATAACAAACACAATGAGACAAATTGTACTTGATACTGAAACAACCGGTTTAGAGCCTTCACAAGGACATAGAATTATTGAAATCGGCTGTGTTGAATTACTGGACCGAAAGCTGACGGGTAATACTTTTCATCAATATATTAATCCTGAACGTAATGTTGATGACGGTGCTATCGAGGTACATGGTATCACCAATGAATTCCTCACTGACAAACCGTTTTTTGCAGATATTTTTGATGACTTTATCGAGTTTGTTAAGGGTAGTGAACTAGTCATTCATAATGCGCCATTTGATGTGGGCTTTATTAACCATGAAATCAAATTATTAGAGAATACATCAGGTCAATCTATTAATATGATTGATACCTCATGCACTATCCTTGATACGTTAAAATTAGCCCGTGAACACCATCCGGGACAAAAAAACAATCTTGATGCTTTATGCCGACGCTATTATATTGATAATAGTAATCGCCAATTACACGGCGCATTACTGGATTCTGAAATTCTGGCTGATGTCTATCTGGCCATGACTGGTGGTCAGACCAGTTTGTCTTTAGATGATGCTTCAGGAAATACCGGAGGGTATGAAGCTATACGCAGATTAAAAACTACTCGTTCACCATTACTTGTTCAAACTGCCAGTGATGATGAGCTTAAAGCTCATGAAGAGTTCTTAACATTACTGGAAAAAAAATCCGGCAATACCGTTTTATGGTAAAATATACTCATATTTCTTTAAAAAACCAAGCCGTTTTTTGAGCAAACACAAGTTGCACTTACAAGTTGAACCCATGAAATTATTTACTATAAAACGGGCAGAAATAACTCTAAAATGGTCTTTTTTCCCTAAATAAAATTGCTCCACAGAACTGATGCCATTATAACTATCAGAAAAATTCCAATAATATTAAACAAGAAACCATATTTTGCCATTGTACCTACCTTGATAACACCGCTGGACATTGCAATAGCATTTGGCGGTGTGGCAATAGGAAGCATAAAAGCATAACTTGCACAGATTGTCGCTACCATCAAAAATAATCTTGTATCAAGACCACTGGTTTCTGTGACAGCATAAAGAATAGGAAGCATCATAGAAATCAGTGCTGTATTACTGGTTACTTCTGTTGTAAATGTAACTATTGCCGCTATAGAAAGCATGATCAAAACTGGCGGAAAAGTAGTCAGTTCCAGAAGATAGGACGCCACTGAGTTTGCTAGTCCGCTGACTGTAAATGCCGTAGCAATAGAGAAACCTGCACCAAAGAGAAATATGATCTCATAGGGTATTTTTTTTGTGTCCTGCCATGTCAGTACATTGACAGGAGGCAAAAACATTAAAAGACCAAAACTTAGAAGGATGCCTTTTTCATTAAGTCCAAAGCCATTATAGTAAGGCTTAATCGGGGCATTTAAAAACAGCAGGAGCATCAATGCAAGCAAACAGAAGGAAACTTTTTTCTGTTCGCTGTTCATGATAGGGCTTATAGAATTTGTTGTTTTGTCTCTGTCTATTTTTACTTCAGAAACACCTAGAGAAAGTATGTAACTGACGATGACAAACATCAAAATCGCCAGAGGAATTACCATCCATACCCACTGCATAAAAGGTATTATTTTCAGACCTTTGTCGTCCATGAACCCCATAAGGATAAGATTTGGCGGGGTTCCAATAGGGGTGATTATCCCTCCTATGCTTGCTCCATATGCTATAGCAAGTGCAAATCTCATTTTGATTCTGCTATCTTCACTAAGAAAAAGTGCAAGCGGCATGAGTAAAAGAGTGGTTGTTGTGTTAGACAAGAATGAACTCAGTAACCCGGATGTAATAGCTAATGAAAAGATAATCCCTCTAACCGTTGAAGGAAATATAGATAACATCTTATGTGTTATCACCTTGTGAAGCCCTGTCTTTTCTACTGAAATTGCCAATAAAAAACCACCAAGAAAAAGGAAAATAACTGATTTGGAATAGTTAACTGATGTTTCATTTGTACTTAGGATGTCAAAAGCCGGAAAAAGTACGATAGGAAGAAGAGATACAGCGCCCAGAGGAAGCCCTTCGTTTGTCCAGAGTGTAACCAGAAAAGCAATCAGGCCTATGAGAGTAGCTTCTTTGGCGGTGAAAACTGTTATGGCAATAAGAAAACCACTAATTCCAATTAGAAGAGCAATGATTATTTTTTTCAACTATCTATATTCTCACAAAAGTTAACTATCAATAAAATTTAATCGGTTAATATGCAGTGTGTATTGTTTAACAACAGTTTTTTTAACCATCAGTTAATTCATTACATTAAGTTTAGACAAAATATCGGCAACACCAAAGATAATGAATAGATAAATAATCAAATGGCCTTAGTAATTAATTCAGACATTTTTTGTGCCACATGTGACAGTGTTCTGTTTTTATGAGTCACAATACCCAATGAACGATGTGCGTTAAAACCTGGAATGGTAATAGCTGTTAATGTGCTATCAATTAATGTTTGCGGCAAAACACTCCAGCCAAGACCGACACTGACCATCATTTTTATGGTTTCCAGATAATTATTGGATAATTTTACCTGTACATCCATACCAGACTGATGGAAATAAGCATCAATCAATTGCCTCGTATAAGTCCCTTTTTCAGATAATATTGCGGGAAATTGTGTCAATTTCTCAATATCTTCATGAGTTAATAGTGTATTAATTCCATTAACTTGTTTTCTTTCATCTAATAAACAATGATTATTGTGTACCACGAAAGTGAGTGGATCTTCCCAGATTTTGCTTTGCACAAGAGTGGCAATCGGTTCAATAGGTAAGGTAATGACGGCTAACTCAATTTCTGCATTTTCAACAGCATGACAGGCTGATTCTGATTCCATAAAATTGAGTTTAAGATCAACTTTAGGGTATTGATTAACAAATTTTTTAAGAATGGGGGGTAAATAGTGTAAACCAATGTGATGACTGGTCGCAATGTCTAACTCGCCTGAGACCAGATCATCCATTTCAGATAACGCATTCTTACCGGCTTTAAGCTCTTCAATAATATTTTGTGCTCGCGGTAAAAATATCTGGCCGGCTTCGGTTAACATGATTTTTTTCTTTACGCGATCAAATAATTTGCAATCTAATTCTGACTCTAGTGAAGCAATGCGTTTACTGATTGCAGGCTGAGTTAAGTAGAGTGCTTCGGCAGTTAATGAAAAAGACTGTTTTTTAGCAACAAATAGAAATGTTTCAATTGATGGAATATCCATTAGATTGCCTGTTAATTATGATAAGTTAATTTCTATAAATGTTATCCTATAACTATTAGTTATGCAAAATATAAGTAAAATGAATTTGAGTTATTATTTGTTGAGCGATATTATACTACTAAGAAAATTTAACTATTCAGCATGTATACTTAAATAACGTTTATTCTGCCTACAGCTGTTTTGTTGTTAATCGGGTAGCCACAGGTTTCTCTCCTACAGCCCCCACACCACCCATCATGCGGGTCCGCAATGGGCGGTTCACTAACCGTAATGAAT
>JAHXIM010000232.1 GCA_025655635.1 gamma proteobacterium symbiont of Lucinoma myriamae
CTCGACATGTTTATAAAATATTAACCAAAGAAATTATTAAATGATGAGCAATGGCATGAACATTATTGTGAAAAGAGTACAACAAAATAAATTTTTTTTTATCCTGTCAGTTATTATCTGTTATAGCTTAATATCAGGATGCCAAAAAGAATCTGAAAAAGACTCTTCCTTAAAAGAAAGATCTGTTGTTTTAGAAAAATCAATTCCAGTCACATTAATTAAGCCTGTTCAGCAAGATATTGATATCACACTTCATGCTGTCGGCAGAATAGAGAGTCTTTCTTCACCCATTATATCAGGTGAGACTAATGGCAAAGTCATTTCCATCCATGTTGATGAAGGTGATGCAGTAAAAGAAGGAGAGCTGCTTGCCATCTTGGATGATCGACTGCTTGAGATCCTTCAGGCACAAGAAAAATCTGAGATAAAGAGGATTCAAATCTTAATAGAAAACAAAAAAATAACCTTAAACAGAAGGACAAAGCTGGCCAAAACAAAATCCATTTCGCAAGATAGTGTTGATGAAACGCAAACAGAACTTTCTTCATTTTTGGCTCAGGAAACATTACTCAACAATAAACTGGCTGCAATCCAATATAAACTGGATAAAACAAAAATAAAATCACCGATTAATAGTACTGTCGTTAAACGTTATATTTCCAAAGGTGATTATATTAAGGAAGATGAGCACCTATTTAAATTAGTCAGTTTATCAAGGTTACGTATTCGATTACCCGTCCCAGAAAACAAAGTACCAAGCTTATCAGTGGGTCAAAGTGTATTACTTTCAACGCCCTCAAGCAGTCAGAAAACACAGGCAAAAATAAGCCGTTTACTGCCCTTAATCAATCAAAAAAATAAGGCAATCGAAATTATTATTGATATTGATAATCCAGGTGACTGGCGTCCAGGTGCAACCGTTCTGGCAAATATCATTCTTGAACACTTTAATAATGCACTTTTATTACCCCAACAAAGCATTGTGAAACGCCCCTCAGGTGATGTTGTTTACGTTTATGATGGACTTTCTAAAACGGTCAAACAACGTATCATCAAGACAGGAAACTCTATTACGTTAGAGAATGTCACATCAGAAACCAACCCTCAAACTCAATCATTGATTCAAATAATCTCGGGGGTTAAAACAAGTGATCAAGTGGTGGTTAATGGTGCATCTTATTTGACTGATAATGCAAAAGTCTCACTGGTTATAGAGCAAGGACGTTAAATCATGACATTGCCTGAATTATCCATACATCGTCATGTTTTCACTTATATGATGAGTGCAGCTATCATCTTATTTGGTCTGATCAGTTATCAGCGAATTGGCATTGATCGCTTTCCAAATATAGAATTTCCAATGATATCAATATCAACAGCCTTGCCAGGAGCAAGTCCTGAAGTCATTGACACCTCTGTCACTAATATCATTGAATCCGCAGTCAACAGTATCCCAGGCATTGAACATATTCAGTCCAGTTCTTCACCAGGGATCTCTACTATTAGAATTAGTTTTACTTTAAAAAAGAATGTGGATGCAGCTTTTAATGAAGTACAGGCTAAAATCAATCAGGTGAACAATGATTTACCACAGGATACAGAAATTCCCATTGTTGCAAAGGTTGAAATTGGTGCCGATCCAATATTATGGTTAGTTTTAGAGGGTAACAGGACACTACAACAGCTTAACCAGTATGTCAGGAATACCATAAAAAAACGGCTGGAAACCATTGATAGTGTCGGTGAAGTACAAATTGGTGGCAAGCGTGAACGTACCATACGAGTTAATCTCAATATTGATCAATTAACGGCTTATCAGATCACATCACAAGATATATTAGCCGCTTTTGAAAAAGAACATATCAAGTTGTCAGGTGGTTATCTGGTCAGTAAAACCAGTGAAAAACTGATCAACCTAGATTTAGAATTTCATTCAATTGATACCATTGAAAATATGTTAGTGGCTTATCGTGAAGGATCTCCTATTCGGATAAAAGATATTGCAACAGTCACCGATGCATTGTCTGATTTACGAGAAATTGCTCGTTTTGATGGTAAGCCAGGGGTAGGTATCGGTATTATTAAAGTCACTAATTCAAATACGGTGGCCATTGTTGATGCCGTATTACAACGCATTGATGATGAAATATTACCCAACTTGCCGCCTGGTATGACCTTAACTGTCGCTTCGAATAATGCCAATGTGGTTAAATCAATTGTTGATGCATTAAAAGGACATCTTATCGAAGGTACACTGCTGGCGGCTCTTGTTGTCTGGCTTTTTCTGCGAAGCATACGTGCAACACTCATTATTTCAACGGCTATTCCTGTGTCATTATTTGGTGCGATTACCGTACTTTATTTTTCTGGCTATACCTTTAATATTATGACTTTGCTAGGGCTATTACTTCTCATCGGCGTAGTGGTTGATGATGCCATTGTTGTTTTAGAAAATATTTATCGCCACCGACAAACAAAGGAAAGTGATCCAGTCGAGGCTGCTATAGAAGGTTCCAATCAAGTTGTTTTTGCCGTACTTGCCGCATCATTTACCCTTGTGGCGTTATTTGCTACGGTTATCTTTATGGAAGGGATCATTGGTCGTTTCCTTCAGCCTTTTGCGGTGACCGTGACTGTTGGCGTATTGGTTTCCTTATTTGTTTCAGTGACGTTAACCCCCATGCTCTGTTCTCGAAACTTAAGTAGCTGTAAAGACACTGGTTTTATTTATAATTTCCTGGAAAAGATTTTTCTTCTGCTTGAGCGTTTTTACAAAACTATTCTTAGCTTTTCACTCAGGCATCGTGTGATTGTTTTAATTTTAACGTCACTGGTTGTTTCATCAACAGGGTTCTTTTTTAACCAGTTGGGAAAAGGCTTTATGCCTGAAGAAGACATTGGACGTTTTATTATCACATTTAAAACGCCATTAGGATCAAATATTAATTATACATCGGATAGATTGACGCAGATTGAATCAAAACTGAGTCAATATCCACAAATTAAACACACGTTCAGTACCATTGGCTCAGGACAACAAGGAAAAGTCAGTCAGGGCAGTATTTTTGTCACTTTAACGGATAAAGAAAAACGCTCAATGCATCAATCACAATTGATTGTCAAAATTAGCCAGGAACTCAATACGATCCCAGGTATCGAGGCATTTGCTTCTCCAGTACCTGTCGTTGGTGGACAAAGGGGTGAACCTTTGCAGTTTGTCTTACAAGGGCCCAATCTTCTTCAAGTGGCTGAACTGGCTGAAAAACTAAAATCTCAGCTGGATACCTACTCAGAACTGGGTTCAGTGGATATGAATTTACAACTGAACTTGCCTCAATTACGATTAAAGGTCGATCGTATTTTAGCGGCTGACTTAGGGATCTCAACGGCTGATATTGCCATGGCAGTTAATTTATTGGCGGGAGGAATTGACATTGCCAAATATAATGATGAACCAGGCGATGGTGAGCGTTATGATATTCGTTTAAAAGCACAACAGCATTTATTAACAGGTAAGGATGATTTATCACTCATTTATTTACGTGGTAAAGAAGGAGAAATGATCCGTTTGGATACCATTGCACATTTTGAAGAAAAATTGGGTGCTGAAACAGTCTCAAAATTTGACCTACAATATGCCGCTACGTTCTTTGCCACGCCGACAACAGCATTAGACAAAGCGGTTGGTATTGTTGAGACACTTGCCAATGAATTATTACCTCCAGCTTATAGTGTGAAAATGATAGGTCGTGCAGAAGAGTTTGGAAAAACGATGGGCTATATGATATTTGCTTTTGTCACTGGCACTATTTTGGTGTATATGGGACTGGCCAGTCAATTTAATTCCTTTATTCAACCATTAATTATTATGATCGCGCAACCTCTGGCCATTATTGGTGGTG
>JAHXIM010000321.1 GCA_025655635.1 gamma proteobacterium symbiont of Lucinoma myriamae
ATTCATTACGGTTAGTGAACCGCCCATTGCGGACCCGCATGATGGGTGGTGTGGGGGCTGTAGGAGAGAAACCTGTGGCTACCCGATTAATTATTTGCAGGCTCTTATTGGAGACAAACGCACTGATATACTTTTTACGGGATATCAGGCACAAGGCACACCAGGACGGGATATTCAGCAATATGGTCAGGGTGGTTATGTTTTATGGGATAACAAAAAATATAAAATTGAAGCTGGAGTTTATACTCTGAGCGGCTATTCAGCACATGCTGACCAGACCAATCTGCTGAACTTTGTAAAACGAATGCGCAATAAGCCAAAACAAATTCGTCTGGTACATGGGGATATTGCGGCTAAACAGGCTCTGCAGAAAAAATTTAATACGGCATATCCTGAAATTGATACTATAATACCTGATGAATAACGGCTTAAGTCATAGAACTGTAAACAATAGAATAAATAGTAATTAAAATTGAAGTTAGTGAGCAACAGAAAAAGGCACAATAAATGATTATTCCAGTGATATTATCCGGCGGTACGGGTTCGCGTTTGTGGCCTATGTCCAGAGAACTTAATCCCAAACAGTTTCTGTCCTTGTGCAGCGATCAAACTATGCTGCAGGATACCATGACTCGCTTAGAAGGAATAAAAGACTTAGCAGCCCCGGTTGTTGTCTGTAATGAAGAGCATCGTTTTTTAGTGGCTCAGCAGATGCGTGACATTGGTATTGATGTTGACAAGATAATTCTGGAACCTATAGGGCGAAATACAGCTCCAGCTATTTGTGCCGCCGCTGAATATATTCAGGGAAAAAATGCTGGGGATAAGAATGCCGGTGATGATGTCATGTTGATTCTGGCTGCTGATCATGTGATCCAAAACAAAGAGGTGTTTCATCAAGTAGTGGAATCAGGTTATCGTGTTGCCCAGCAAGGGCAATTGGTGACCTTTGGCATTGTGCCTCATAACGCTGAGACAGGCTATGGTTATATTAAGCGGGCAGAATTTTTTGAGCAGGACGAAAATGCCTATAAAGTTGCTCAATTTGTTGAAAAACCTGATTTAGATACGGCGCAAAAATATTATGACAGTGGTGAATATTACTGGAATAGCGGTATGTTTATGTTTAAGGCTTCAAGTATATTACAAGAACTTGAATTCTTGTCAGTTGATATCTATGAGTCAGTAAAAACAGCAGTATCAAAAGGTGCTAAAGATCTGGACTTTTGCCGTCTTGAAGTTGATGCTTTCACTGCTTCACCTTCCGATTCCATTGATTATGCTGTGATGGAAAAAACAGATAAAGCCGTTGTGCTTCCCCTTGATGCTGACTGGAGTGATGTTGGTGCATGGTCAGCTCTCTGGGAAGTGAAATCTCGTGATTCGGATGGCAATGTCATCCATGGTGATGTTCTTAAGCATGATTTGACCAATAGTTATATTCATTCTGAAGAAAGGATGGTTGCTGTGATAGGGATGGATAATTGTGTGGTTGTTGAAACAGCAGATGCCGTACTGGTTGCTGATAAATCGCGCTCTCAGGATGTAAAAGAAATTGTAAATCAATTAAAGAATACCCAAAGGGAAGAAATTTTATCTCATCAGAGAGTGTATCGTCCCTGGGGGAGCTATGAAACACTGGAAGAAACTGAGCGCTTTAAAGTAAAACGAATTGTTGTTAACTCAGGTGCTAAATTATCTCTGCAAATGCATCACCACAGAGCAGAACACTGGGTGATAGTAAAAGGTACTGCAAAAATTACCTGTGGGGATAAAGAGTTCGTTATGACCGAAGATCAATCCAATTATATTCCCTTAGGCACACAGCATCGCCTGGAAAATCCTGGTGTGATCCCTCTGGAAATTATTGAAATTCAAACAGGTAGTTATCTGGGTGAAGATGATATTGTCCGCTTTGATGATACCTATGGCCGGGTAGAGAATGGTCAGGTAGATATAGGGCATGCTAAATAAGTGTTCAAAAATAGTGATTATTCTTCATTTACTATTCGTATCAGAACCTGTCATTCATTATTGGGCTCATATTGGCATAAAATCACAAAATAATAAATGACAGATTCTGATGCTCCGTGTATACCATTTAGGAATAGTTATTTAGAATAAGGGGCAAATAAAATAATTATGACAATTACTATGAAAACAACAATTGAACAACTGATGCAAAGCAGTCAGGTAAAATTTGGTACCAGTGGTGCTCGTGGATTAGTGGATGATATGAGCGACCAGGTCTGTTATGCCTATACCATGGGATTTATCCAGTATCTCGAAAAAACGCAGCAACTACTTAATAAATCAGAGCAAACGGCCTCAAAAATTGTTTTGGCAGGCGATCTGAGAAATAGTACACCAAGAATTCTCAATGCCTGTGCCAGAGCTATTCTGGACAGCGGTTATCAAGTGGTTAATGCTGGGTTGATCCCTACCCCTGCGGTTGCTCTATATGGCTTAACGTATCATTGCCCAGCCATTATGGTTACCGGCAGCCATATTCCTGATGATAGAAATGGTATTAAGTTTTATAAACTGGCAGGAGAAATACTCAAAGAAGATGAATTGATTATCAAACAACAGCAGATTGATTTACCGGATGATTGTTTTGATGATCAGGGACAATTTAATACTCAGAATGATTGTCTGCCGGCAATGGATTCTACTGCATTGCAAGACTATATGTCACGCTACCTGGGCTTGTTTCCTGATAATGCTTTTTCAGGAAAAAAAGTAGGAGTTTATCAACATAGTGGTGTGGCTCGAGATATTATTCCTGAGCTATTAGAACAACTGGGTGCACAAGTTGTTAATTTAGCTTATTCCGATCATTTTGTTCCGGTGGATACTGAAGCTGTTCGAGAAGAAGACATTCAGTTAGCTAAAAAATGGACTGCTGACTATCAATTAGATGCTATTGTTTCAACGGATGGTGATGCTGATCGTCCTTTAATCTCTGATGAGAAAGGCGAATGGCTGCGTGGTGATATTGTTGGTTTTTTATGTGCCCAATATTTACAGATAGATCATGTGGTGACCCCCGTCAGTTCAAACACCTGTGTGGAGCAGTCTGGTTTTTTTGTTGATGTAAAACGCACAAAAATTGGTTCACCCTATGTTATTGAAGCGATGAATCATTATGTAGAAGATCATTATGCTGCTGTTGCCGGCTATGAAGCTAATGGCGGATTTCTTCTGGCAACACCAATCAGGAAAAATGATTTTTTATTGACAGCCCTGCCGACACGAGATGCTCTTATTGTATTACTGACACTGCTGCACAGCAGTGTTGAAAATAAATTGTCAATATCACAATTATCAGCGCAATTACCACAACGTTTTACTTATAGCGATCGGATTAAAAATTTCCCCACAGAAAAAAGTCAACAATTGATTAAAAAATATACCAATGGCAGTGAATCAGAAAATAAGGCTGTGATTGAGGCAGATTTTCCTTTGTTTGGTCGTATAAAAAAAATGAATACTCTTGATGGTTTACGACTGACTTTTGAAAATGAAAATATTATTCATTTTCGACCTTCTGGTAATGCACCTGAATTTCGTTGTTATAGTGAATCTGACAGTATTGACAGTGCAAAAAAAATTAATCAAATTGCCATGCAGGGTCTTCTTTCTTTATAAATACCAGCTATTGATGGACTGACTTGTTAAGTTGTTCACAAATTTAAGGTGTAAATTATTTGTATCGCTACCTGCTTCTCATTTTGGTGAACTCTGCTTGCTGTTTTAACTTAATTTGCTAAAATGTATTTCATTAAATAATCCTAAAAAACGCAGTAGCCCATGCAACGACATAATATCCAGCACCAAACTTCTCATAATTGAACTGTTTTTCTCTAGGCTGGAGC
>JAHXIM010000091.1 GCA_025655635.1 gamma proteobacterium symbiont of Lucinoma myriamae
AACGACCGATAACAATATGAACATGAACAATAAAAATAGAATCAATATTGTACGATAATCTATTGTGTCATTGAGATTGTCTTTTTTCAGGATCGACTAAGTATGAAAATTGGTGTCCCTAAAGAAATAAAACCTCAGGAAGGGCGTGTAGCACTCATACCTGAAGCAGCAGCACAGCTTGTGTCACAAGGACATGAGGTAAGCATTCAACGTCAGGCTGGTGTTATCAGTGGTTATAGTGATGATGACTATTTAAATCTGGGTGTAAAAGTACTGCCGGATGCACAGTCACTTTATGAGAATGCTCAATTAATTGTAAAAGTAAAAGAACCAATAGAAGCAGAACTGACTTTACTTAACAAAGAACATATCCTGTTTTCCTTTCTGCATCTTGCGGCATTACCTGAACTGACACAACGATTATGTTCTATTGGTTTAAAAGCAATTGCCTTTGAAACAGTTGAAATGCCTGATGGAAAACTACCGCTATTGGCTCCTATGAGTGATATTGCAGGTCGTTTGTCTGTGCAGATAGGAACCCATTTATTACATTCATCCATGGGTGGTAAAGGCTTGCTGCTGGGCGGTGTGCCTGCGAGCCAAAGAGGTAAGGTGGTAATTTTAGGGGGTGGAATGGCTGGTGCTCATGCAACCCATGTAGCAGCAAACCTGGGTGCTGAGGTGGTTGTTTTTGAGCGTAACCGAGATAAGATGGAAGCGTTGAGAAATATTGGTCATAACGTGACTGCTCTATATCCGCATAAAGCCAGTATTCAGGAACATACTAAAGATGCTGATCTGTTGATTGGTGCAGTGCTTGTGGTTGGTGAAAAAGCACCGCATCTGGTCAGTGAACAGGATGTTATGCAAATGCAGAGGGGGAGTGTGATTATTGATATTTCTGTGGATCAGGGTGGTTGTATCGAAACAACACGACCAACTAACTTTGACGAACCAACATTTGTCCAACATGGCATTATTCATTTTGGTGTGACAAATATGCCGGGTAGTGTACCAAAAACAGCTTCACAAGCTTTATCCGCCAGTTTAATTCCTTTTTTGACAGACCTGGCCGACTCTCCTGATAATTTAACATCAGCGCTGCAAGCCGGGGTAAATATTGATGCTGGTGAAATTGTTCATCCTGCATTAAAATGATATGTATTACTCCATTTATTTAACTTAATCTACTTAACACAAAGAAATATAAATTTTGCCGCAATCAGCTAAAAAGAAAGTACCAACAAGTTCAGGAAAAAAGACGCACACAAAAAAAACGTCAATACAAAAGTCGGCGCAAAAATCCGTCACAAAAAAACCACTTTCAGCTAAGGTGATTCGAGGTATTAAAGAAAGCGTGTTTTTTTTGTTTATCGCCATTAGTTTATATTTATTTATTGCACTATTGACTTACTCGCCATTGGACCCAGGATGGTCTCATAGTATTGCTGAAGTTATAGACCCTGCTAAATTGCATAATAGTGGTGGAAAGTTTGGTGCCTGGTTTTCAGACTTGTTTTTATACTTATTCGGCTATCTGGGCTTTCTTTTTCCTATTATGCTGCTTTATAGCGGTTGGCTTATTTATTGTGATAGAAACAATGAAGAAGACATGTTTCATAGTTGGCATATTAGCCTGCGAACTATTGGTTTTATTTTAACCATTATTGCTGGCGCAGGTCTCTCCAGTATGCATTTTACGCATCCATCAGTTATTTTTCCGTTGAACGCAGGTGGTATTTTAGGTGAAGTGACCTCCGAGCAATTACAACAACTCTTCAGTTTTGTTGGTGCCACATTATTATTATTGACCCTGTTTCTTATAGGTATTACTTTATTTACCGGCTTATCCTGGTTATGGCTGATGGATACCATTGGCGCAATGGTTATCAATGCCAATAAATATCTGATTAATCGCTGGTATCAGTGGCGTGATGAACGGGCACGAAAAAAAGCTGAACAAGAGACTCTGGAGATTTCTACATTTAAACAATCCTTGTCCAAATCTGAACAAAAGCAGCGTCTCAAAGAGCAGAAAAAAGCCGAAAAAGAAGCATTTAAAAAAGCAGCTTATGAGAAAAAAGCATCACTAAAAAATGCTAAATCAGGCAATATGCTTAAAATTGAACCAAGGTTTCAAACAAGCAAGAAAAGTGAGCGTGTCAATAAAGACAAACAAACTCATTTATTTAAGCATGATGCTATTGATGGTCTGCCTTCATTATCATTATTAGATGATGCACAACCATCTACTCATGTCACCTCACCAGAAGCACTGGCAGAGACTTCACGTCTTATTGAAGAAAAGCTGGCTGATTACAATCTGAAGGTGGAAGTGGTTTATGTGAGTCAGGGGCCTGTGATCACCCGATTTGAACTTCAGCTGGCTCCCGGTATTAAAGTCAGTCAGGTGACCAATTTATCTAAAGATCTGGCAAGAGCAATGCGTGTTGTCAGTATTCGTGTGGTCGAAGTAATTGCCGGTAAATCCACCGTGGGAATTGAGATCCCCAATGAGCATAGGGAAATTGTCTATTTCAGTGAAATTTTAGGCTCTAGAGTATTTGCTGATTCTAAAGCCAGTATTCCTTTAGGACTTGGGCATGATATTAGTGGTCAGCCAGTGGTTGCTGATCTGGCAAAAATGCCTCATCTACTGGTGGCGGGAACAACAGGCTCTGGTAAATCAGTGGGTGTTAACTCCATGATTCTTAGTATGGTGTTTCAATTATCACCGGATCAACTCCGCTTGATTATGGTGGATCCTAAAATGTTGGAATTATCGATATATGAAGATATACCTCACTTATTAGCACCTGTTGTCACTGATATGAAAGAAGCCGCCAATGCTTTGCGCTGGTGTGTCGCTGAAATGGAACGCCGTTATAAATTGATGGCGGCTATGGGGGTGAGGAATCTGGCTGGCTTTAATAAGAAGATTGAAGCAGCTATTGACGCAGGTGCTCCTATTCTGGACCCGCTATTTACAGCTAATCCATTAACTCCTGATGCAGAAGCACAAGAACTGGAATCTTTGCCTTTTATAGTCATAGTTATTGATGAATTTGCCGATATGATGATGATCGTGGGCAAAAAAGTGGAAGAGTTAATTGCTCGATTGGCGCAAAAAGCGCGTGCTGCCGGCTTACATTTAATTATTGCTACTCAGCGACCTTCTGTGGATGTTATCACCGGTTTAATAAAAGCCAATATTCCCACACGAATTGGTTTTCAGGTGTCATCAAAGATTGACTCTCGTACTATTCTTGATCAAATGGGTGCCGAAAATCTGTTAGGTCATGGTGATATGCTTTATTTACCACCAGGTATGGGCTATCCGTTACGAGTTCATGGTGCCTTTGTTTCAGATAATGAAGTGCATGCAGTGGTTGATGATTTAAAAAGTCGTGGTAAGGCTGATTATGTTGATGAAATTTTAACCGGGGAGGGGGTTTCTACCAGTGGTTTGATTCCGGGAGATTCAGATCCGGAAAGTGAAATGGATCCCCTTTATGATCAGGCTGTATCCATTGTCACCGAATCACGCAGAGCTTCAATTTCCGGCTTACAACGACGCTTAAAAGTAGGCTATAACCGGGCCGCACGAATGGTAGAAGATATGGAAGCTGCCGGCGTTGTCAGTGCTGTTCAATCTAATGGTCAAAGAGAAGTGATTGCACCACCCCCTATTTAATATTATTAAATTGACTTTATTTTATAACTTATAGAAAAGCCAGCATTATGAATGTTATTGAGTGGATATGGTCCAAAGTTAATATATTTTTCATCAGTGTTCCCCTTTAAATCAACAGTGTTTTAAAAAGGTGCTTGTAGATGCGTCATTCCAACTTGATTAAGGCATAACTCAAGT
>JAHXIM010000092.1 GCA_025655635.1 gamma proteobacterium symbiont of Lucinoma myriamae
CCAGCCTAGAGAAAAACAGTTCAATTATGAGAAGTTTGGTGCTGGATATTATGTCGTTGCATGGGCTACTGCGTTTTTTAGGTTAATAGATTGTGCAACAATTCGGAACAGTTTATCTTTAAATTCACTACACTGACTGGAATAGGCTATATAATTTTCTTTTTCCGGCTGAATAAAAAAAGGACTGCTGGAAATTCGTTTCTTAATTAGCTCATAAGGGCTTTTTAAAGTATCACCACTGAGTTGATTCTCACCCTGAGCAATAGCCGAATTAATCTGTCGTTTTGTAGCCCCGGATTTAGCACATTGCAATGTTAATAAAATAGAGGGCTGTAGATAGCTCTCACATTCATCAGGCAGCACCTGATGCAGGCGACATTCTTTAATTTTAGTATTTTGCTTTTCAATTTGCGTAAGGCATCGTTCAGTATCAGCCGTCTGAGCATTGACATTTAAAGACAGTAATTGAATAAAAATTATTGAAAAAAATTTGAATTGTATTGCAGAAATGAGTTTTTTTAAAAACAACGCCAGGATCAACTTTTAAATAATCAGTAATAAAATAACAGAACTGGCTCATTACAAACCAGTTCTGATACGTAGAGCTTTTTTTAGTTAAACATATCAGATGTGATATGTTTATACCACCCTAATGCATATTGAACTTCATTCGCTCTGGTTTGTTTACTTGCATCCATGGGAGATAAACCACCAGAACCTTTAACCGGCAAAATCACACCATCTTGTAACTGGTATACTGCAGCCACAGAAAAGCCATGATTATGAGCAACAATACTGTAGCAAGTATTGACATAAGAAGGTTCTTCAACAGGTGTTCCATTGAGATGAGCAACAATTGCTTTAGCACAGACTTTCCCTTGTGAGTTAGCGGCATAACCTGATTTAGGCATTTTACCCACTTTACAGGCATCACCAATCACATGAATATCCTGATGTATTGATGACTCAAAGGTTTTCTGATCTACCGGACACCAGCCGGAATCATCAGTCAAACCGGCAACATGAGCAATATGGCCTGCCATTTGCGGTGGGATAATATTAATGACATCACCTTTATATTCATCAACCTCACCGATCAGTGTCATGTTTTTAGCATCGACACCTTCAAGGATTCCCCCTTCAACACCACTGACCCATTCAATCATATCGCCATAATGCTGTGCCCAACCCTGCTTAAATAAGCCTTGTTTGGAAAAGCGATCCTTAGTATCCAGGATAATGACTTTTGATTTAGGTTTATGATGTTTAAAGTACATCGCAATCTGAGCAGCCCTTTCATAAGGTCCGGGTGGACAGCGAAAAGGATTTGGCGGCGCAGAAATGTAACACACTCCACCATCTTTCATTGCCAACAATTGCTTACGCAATAATGTGGTTTGAGGACCCGCTTTCCAGGCATGAGGCATTTCTTTGTTAGCAACAGCTTCACTATAACCATCAAAGGCATCCCATTTAAAGCTGACACCAGGAGAGACAACCAACTTATCAAAATAGTAAGTTGAACCATCTTTACCTTTTACATATCTTTTCTTGATTACCCACAAAGCTCCGCCACATTTTGATAACTGTACTATAATTAAGGTATAGATTATGTGGGGAAAACAATGATGGCTAAAAATAAAATACAGTTTCAAGAAGGTTATAGTTTATTTGAACTATTCAGTGATTACGGTACTGATGAACAATGTCGACAAGCCTTATTCAAATGGAAATTTCCTGATGGATTTGTTTGCCCTGAATGTGGTTGCAAAACCCACTGTACTTTAGAAAATCGGAATCTTTATCAATGCAATCATTGTCATCACCAGACATCGGCAACTTGTGGGACGATCTTTGATAGCACCAAATTAGCTTTGTCCAAGTGGTTTTTAGCCATTCATCTTATGACACAACTAAAGACAGCCGTATCCGCTTTAGAGTTAAAGAGACAGCTTAAAGTAAGCTATAACACTGCCTGGAGTATGAAACAAAAGATCATGCAGGTAATGAAAGAACGTGATGACAGTAAACCTTTATCAGGTATTATTCAAATAGATGATGCCTACTGGGGCGGTGAACATAGAGGTGGTTCCAGAGGACGAGGTTCTGAAAATAAAACACCGATTGTTGCAGCGGTTTCTACGAATGAAGATGGACATCCAATAGCAATGAATTTAAATGTGCTCAGTGGTTTTAAATCAAGTGAAATAAAGCGCTGGGCGCAGGCTCACTTAGTGCCTGGAAGTACAGTTTATTCTGATTATAGCTGGCAATAATACAGATTTCATAAAATAGAATAAAAAGACCACTACAGTTATGACAACACACAGCGTTTATCTTAACAGCAAGCTCAGTTATCATTAATATATACAGCGAAAATAGAATAATATACGATCCATGTCTTTCTTTTTATGCATAAACTGCCTCTTATTTTGAGTTATTATTTTCAAAGCCAGGTCACACTTTAGAAAATTATTGTTGTTTTTGTGACGCAGATTATAGACAATATTATTTTATTGATTATCTGTAAGAGTGTAAAATAATCAATCACTCTTAAATTAAAACTTAAAAAACGAGTTTTCATGAAACCTATAGTTGATAGTAAATATTTCCACAAACTATTCCTTGAACCTGTTTTTTATTTTGGAATAAAAAACCTGCAGCAGACTTCTAGCCACTTACAAACTGCTCAGATAGACAATCATTTTGAATACAGCCTCAAAAAAAACCTGAGGATCTAAGTCGACATCTACAAAGAATAGAACACACGCTTGCACGTGGAAATAATAACGACCTGTTTTGCGCATTGTGTGATTTATTTATTATTCTTGGAAAGTCAGGATTATCGTTACGCAAGCGTTTATTCAAACTAAGCAAAAAAAACTGCATACAGACCAGCTCAGGATTTTATTAAATGCTATTAACAACAGCACATCTAACAATGGTCTCAAGGGAGTGCCTGAACAATGTTTTTTCAAAAAAGAAAACGTTAATTTAATCGAATTCAGTAGTTCCCAAATAACAAAAACAAATAAATCAGAAGATATTTTACATACTGCCGACTCATATATTGAACATAGTCAATTTGAAACTGCGCTGAATTATATGAGAAATCATCTGGAACACGAACAAGATAATATTGAATTGACGATTAAACTTATCAGTCTGTACAAGGCTCTGAGAAATCGAAATGAATTTGATAAAGCTTATGAGCGTTTTTCAAGCAATGGAGTGACGGTGAGATACTGGAATGATGGACGACAATTTTTTTCAGATAAACAAACATAGGATGTTGACATCATGTCTACTGAATTAATAAACATTGCATTTGTTGGTATTGATACACGCTCTCAGTCTGCCTATGAGTTTTTTTTAATAGTATCAAAAAGGTTAACTATAAACCCATTGATAACTATAATGATGCACAAGTCTGTCTGGTTGACATAGATGCCTATAATATCAAGAATGAATACCAGACTATCATCAAAAACAATCCAGACATCTTCTTTCTGGTCTTATCACTATCAGAATATAAATGTCAGCATAATAACGAGTTTTTTGTTAAAAAACCCGTTAAGCGCAACGATTTACAGTTTTTATTAAAAAAGATTTATCTGTTAATGTCCGAACAACCTGTCACGAGCACTGACCATGCAAAACATCCCCCTACTGTAAAAATTGTAAAATCAAACCCTAAAGAAGCCTCTGACAAAGCAGATGTAATTCCTAAAGAAAACAAAGAAAATAATTATAATAATGTCGTTGAAATTTATAAGAAACAAATTACAGATGCCAGAGAAAATAATTCTACAGTTAATCCCGGAAAACTATTAACAGCCGAAAACGATGAACTCTT
>JAHXIM010000505.1 GCA_025655635.1 gamma proteobacterium symbiont of Lucinoma myriamae
CAATTTGATCAGGAACAATAAAATTACAATTAATGTTGTACGATAATCTATCGATTCATGATGATTATCTTTTTTCAGGATCGACTAAATATTATAATGAGATTAAATTCTTTTAATAAAGCTTTAAATGATAATGAATATCATTTATACTTTATATATACATTCTTTTTTCTAAGGTTTTTATGACACTTGATAATTTAAAAAAGGGAAAATCAGCCAGGGTTACGGCTATTAATGCCAGTAAGGAGCTAAAAAATCGTTTTAGTTCGTTTGGTCTGGTTAAGGGAGCGTGTGTCTATACTGAAGAATACTCACTGGCAAAAAAAACAATAGAAATACGTATTAATAAAACACGTATTGCCATAAGAGCCTCTGAAGCAGAAAAAGTTGAGATAGCTTAATGGCGACGATTAAAGTTGCACTAGTTGGTCAACCTAATGTGGGGAAAAGTGCACTAATTAACTCAGTGGGTAATGCCCGTTTAAGAGTAGGTAATTTTAGTGGTGTGACCGTTAAAAAAGAAGTGGTCCGTTTTAATCGAGATGGCTATGATTTTGAAATTACGGATTTACCCGGTTCTTATTCATTAACTGATTATACGATTGAAGAACGTGTTACTAAGCATTATCTGGATGATAATGAATATGATCTCATTCTTAATGTTGTTGATTCAACTAATATTGAACGTAACCTCTATCTGACGACAGAGTTACTTGCACTGAATAAAAAATTAGTTGTTGCGCTCAATATGACTGATGAAGCTGTTAAAGAAGGCGTTCATATTGATGAGAAACAACTCAGTAAGATTCTTGGTGCCTCCTGTGTTAAGACCTCTGCGACAGAAAAAACTGGTATTGATGAATTAATTCAGACTCTTATTAAAACCTATAATCTCAGGGAAAATCGCTTCCATCTTCAATTTAGCGAAGTTTATGAAGAAGAAATTTGTCATATTGTTTCTTTTTTAGAAGAGAAAAAAATTCAGTGTAAAATTAGTCTTAAAGCGCTGGCGATTAAACTGTTAAGAGAAGATAAAGAAACTTATCAGCGTTTTCATGAAGAGCCTGTCTGGGTAGAATTACAACCTATAGTCAACAAAGGCTATCAGCATCTATATCTGCACTATGATACCAAAGATCTTGATGATATTTTTAATGATGAAAAACTGGCTCTGGCTAAAGGTGCGGTTTTAGAAACAGTTCAATTTGAAAAACAGGTAAAAACGACGTTTACAGATAAAATTGACTCTCTGCTGATGCATCAATTTGTCGGTTTGCCAATCTTTTTGTTTATGATGTGGGGCTTATTTCAACTGACCTTTGAAGTCGGCAGCATTCCTATGGATTGGATTGATGCTTTTTTTGCTCTTCTGATTGACGCTACTAAATCTTTTCTTGGTGATACAGAACTTGCTTCAGTTATCGCTGATGGTGCAATTGCCGGGGTAGGGGCCGTTGTCTTATTTTTACCTAATATTTTTATATTATTCTTAGGTATTGCTCTGTTAGAAACGACGGGCTATATGAGTCGGGTAGCTTTTCTTCTGGATGGTTTTTTTCATAAGTTTGGTCTGCATGGTAAATCTTTTATTCCATTAGTGAGTGGTTTTGGTTGTTCAGTGCCAGCGTATATGGCTGCCAGAACGTTAAAAAATGATCGTGATCGTCTATTAACTCTCTTTATTATTGGTTTTATGAGTTGTGGTGCAAGGTTGCCGATCTATGTTTTGTTTGTCGGTGCTTTTTTTGCAGAACATCATGCAGGTAATTTACTTTTTCTCATTTATATTTCCGGTGCTTTATTAGGAATTATTGCGGCTAAAGTACTTAAAATGACGGTATTTAAAGGAGATGACGAACCTTTTGTTATGGAAATGCCTAAATACCGTTTACCTTCCTTAAAATTACTCTGGCACACCGTTTCAGGTCAGGCGATGATGTATTTAAGAAAAGCGGGTACTTTTATTCTATTAGCATCAGTATTGGTCTGGTTTGCCAGTAACTATCCAAAGCATCCGGAAGTAGAACAGCAATATCAGGTAAAAGTTGAGCAGGCTGAAAATGAAACCGCTATATCAACATTAAATAATGAGCTGGCACTCTATAAATTAGAGCATAGCTACTTAGGTTTTATTGGACATGCCTCAGAACCTTTTTTTGCACCATTAGGTTATGACTGGCGTATGGCTGTGGCATTAGAAACAGGCCTGGCTGCCAAAGAAGTTGTTGTTGCTACTCTAGGTGTTTTATATGGTTTGGGACAAGAAGAAGATGAACATAGTTCGGGTCTTGTTGATAAGATCAGAGCGAATATCAGTTTGCCGGCAGGTATTTCATTTATTGTTTTTGTGATGATTTATTTACCCTGTTTAGCAGCGTCTATGGTCTTTATGCGTGAAGCAGGCAGTTGGAAGTATCTGGCTTATTTGTTTGTCTTTACCACCGCAACAGCATGGATTTTATCATTTGTCGCATTTAATGTGGCTCAGGCTCTCACCTGATTTTTATTGACTATTAGCAGCTCTTATTTTAAAGAGAGATGATCATAATGAAAGAAATTATTCTTGAATTTTTGGGCAACTTTTGGATTTTACTTAACTCAATCGCTTTTTTTATTTTAGTGGGTGTATTGATTGCGGGACTGTTCAAAATGTTACTGCCGGATGCGTTTATTAAAAAACATCTGGGGCAGCATAATTTTATGGCTAATATTAAGGCTGCGGTACTGGGTATTCCTCTGCCCCTTTGTTCCTGCAGTGTGATCCCTTTTGTCAGTGCTTTAAAGAAAAGTGGTGCTTCACGAAGTGCAATTCAGACGTTTTTGATTTCAACGCCTATTACCGGTGCTGACTCAATTATGGCAACCTATGCTGTTTTTGGCTGGTTATTTACTATTTATCGTGTCATAACATCAATCATCATTTCTTTGTTTGCAGGACTGTTGACACTTTTGCTGGTTAAAGATGAATCTGATCAGTTAATGAATATAGCCAGTATCAGTCAGTTTAAAGTTGCTAATCATATTATTGGTCAGCCACTGGCGATTAAAGTAGTAAAAGCCGAAGATCAAAAAAATCTTTTTCAGAAAATAGTGTCTTATGCATTTGATGATATCTATAAAGATATTGCCCGCTCATTAATGATTGGTTTGATTCTTGGTGCGCTTATTGTCACCTTTATGCCGCAAAATCTGGTTGACTTTATTTCATCAAATCCTCTGTTGAATTATGTCTTAGTGCTAGCTGTTTCAATACCTCTTTATGTCTGTGCAACAGCTTCCATCCCGTTAGGTTTATCATTATTATCTGCCGGCTTTTCACCTGGCGCAGCATTTATCTTTTTAACCGCAGGGCCTGCTACCAACACCGTTACTATGAGTGTGGTGTTAAAAACATTGGGTAAAATGTCTCTGATTATTTATTTATCCTCCGTTATTATTGGTAGCTTATTATTTGGTTTTTTCTTTGATAGCATTTTTCCAGAGAGTCTGGGGCAGATGTTTATGATTACTGAGCATGAAGAAGAAGCAGGCTTTATTGCCCAGGCATCATCTGTAATTCTTTTTTATCTGTCACTTAAATATATCTTTAATAAAGATGCTAAAGTGATTAAGACGGGTGGTTGCAGTGGCGGCAGCTGCTGCAGCTCGGGTTCGGAAATATAGAGTGTATACCGTTTAGCGACATATTTAACCTGAGTACTGGATAAGAAATTAGAAAACAAATTGAACTAAATGCCTGTTCATCGATCTGATCATTTAACTAGTCGACCCTGAAAAAAGACAATCTCAATGACACAATAGATTATCGTACAATATTGATTCTATTTTTATTGTTCATGATCATATTGTTAT
>JAHXIM010000518.1 GCA_025655635.1 gamma proteobacterium symbiont of Lucinoma myriamae
TAACGCATATTCCTGTATTGATATTAAGTGCCGTGAATCAGTTGAGCAACCTGGGTTTCAGCTTTAATGAAAATGATATCAGTAATGACTTTATGCCTGTTAAAGGCTTTATTGAAAAACCGGTTGAGCCCGAGACATTATTAGCCAAGATAAAGTCATTATTATAATCTCATTCAGAAATGTTTAATCTTTTCATGATTTATGTCATTATTGTATTACATATCGCTTTCGTTCTTTTCTTATTTATAAGGATTTATTATATGAAGTTAGTCTCTTTAAAGTCGATTACCACATTATTACTGCCTGTCTTGCTCTGTTTGCCTATTTTAACAAGTGCCGACGAAAAAGATCAGGATAAAGCAAGCTGGTCCTATGAAGGAGCCACTGGGCCATCACATTGGGGTGATATATCAGCAGAAAATATCACCTGCAAGCAGGGCAAAAACCAATCACCCATTAATATTAAGCGCACTTTTGATGCTCGATTACCATCGATTAAATTCGATTATGCTGTATTGAATTCTGAAAATATTGTTAATACCGGGCACAGCATTCAGGTAAATATCCGTAGTGGCGGTCTTATCAAACTGGATGGCAAGGACTTTTTGTTAAAACAATTTCATTTTCACACTCCCAGTGAAAATATGATTGACGGCCAGTCTTTTCCACTTGAAGCACATTTCGTCCATGCCAGTGAAGATAATGAGTTAGCGGTAGTTGCTTTATTATATCAACCAGGTCCACCTGACGCGGCACTTAATGTTTTAGTCAAGAACATGCCTATGAATGCTGGTGATACCAATCGCCTTGGTGCCAAGGATATAGAATTTTTTGAACGTTCGAAAAAAATAAAAGAGTATGTTCGTTTTAATGGTTCTTTGACTACACCGCCTTGTACTGAAGGTGTACGCTGGATTGTTGTAAAGAAACAACCGACGCTATCCAGAAGTCAGTTAAATGCCTTTCAAAAAGCATTAAAACATCCTAACAACCGTCCAATTCAACCTGTTAATGCACGTATTGTTGTCCATTAGTTGAATCTCCAGCCTTCTCTGTTTTTATAGCAGAGAGGGGAGGGGAGGGCTGGATTCTTTATTTATCTGACCACACTGCATATTCATTGCCATTGGGATCTTCGAAATGAAAACGTTGACCACCTGGA
Source organism: gamma proteobacterium symbiont of Lucinoma myriamae (assembly GCA_025655635.1). Lineage (GTDB taxonomy): Bacteria > Pseudomonadota > Gammaproteobacteria > GRL18 > GRL18 > GRL18. Next base: position 1,163 of record JAHXIM010000518.1, read on the forward strand.
AATTCAAAAACCGGTCTGATAATTGAGCCATTGGCCGCCTCAATTTTTTCTTGTGTTTGTTTAAGATCCTGACTATAAAAAACAATCAGAGCAGCACCATTTTTTGTTGATGTGCACAGGTCTGATTTATAAAAACCACCATTAATCCCTGCGTTTTTAAACGCAGTATATTCTTCTCCAAAATCACTAAAAGACCAATTAAATACAGAGCCAAAAAACGTTTTAGCCGCTGCAATATCTTTTGCCGGAAATTCGACATAATTCATTTTTTCATGTTCATTCATTATTATTTACTCAGTATGTATTTCTAAATGATATTTGTTAAGCCTATATTCTCTTAAAATAAGTTTAAGGACTAATGCTAACAGATGAAATCTCAGAATAGCCATTTAAATTACATCTTCCTGTCACATAGACTCGTAATTTAAAACCTGATGTCACTCCTTTTAGTAATGTGTCAAACATTTTATCTGACCCCATGGAACTATAATCCTGATAGAACCATTCTTTATTTCGACAGCCGCTGGGATTTTCCTTAACCTGAAGTTTCAACTCATAATAATGACGAGCTGTTGGAATTAATTCTGAGGCTGTGACAATATCTGTCCAGCCTGAACCACCAGCATATATTATCGGTGCAAAAAGAAATAGACAAATACTGGTAATCACTGAAATATTGTTTTTCATAGTTACTCCTTATTTATTTACCCGCATGATTTTTTTGCTTTTAATAAAACATCTTTAACCCAGCTGATCTTTTTTTCATTACATTTGTTTGATGCACACATTCTATCATAAGTGGTAAACGTCTCGGTATACATGCAGTCTTTTTGTTCATATAATATCACGCCATAAAAAAATGCATAATTGATTATATCAGGACGTAACTCATAGGCTGACCGTAAATCTTTTCGAGCTTCTTTTGGATCGGCATGCATATTTGATTTGCCCCGATGATAACGTGCGTAAGCATTGTTTTTACCGTAAACCATGCTTTTGTCATAGTCAGCTTTTGCTTTTTTTGGATCGTTCAACCACAGGTAAGTTATACCCCGGTAGGTTAGGTTATTCGGATTATACGGCTCTATTTCAATGAGCTTATCCAGATAGTCAATGGCTTCATTATGTTTATTTTTTGAATTCATAATTGCTGCCATATTATTATAGGGTTCCAGTTTCAGCGTACCATTTTTTATGGCATGTTTATATATACCCTGTGCTTCATCATTTTTGCCTAATTTATACAACATATTAGCTTGTTGTATTTTGCTGTTAAATTGATATTCTTTTTCTGCACGCCTGTAGAAATCAAGTGCTAATTTATAATTCTTATGCTGATCAGCCTCACTTCCTTTAAAGTACAAATCAAAGCCTAATAAGGGACTGAGTTTATCCTCTTTATTGTGTTGCTCAAATCGAGAGTTAATTGCATTTTGTAATTCATACAAGGAGCCTCCCCAGCGGGAAGTAAAGCTGAAGAAGTACTGATCATGTAGTATGTACGAATCAGGAATTTGACTCAGTCCAAGACTGGCAGCTGTTTTTACCAGCTTATCTTGCCCTAATACCATAGCCATTCTTGTAAGAAGTGTATAGGCCAGTGACAGTTTATTATTCAACGTGATTGCTTTATTACAATCAGGAATCGCCAGAGCAAAATCATCGCGCATTTTTCTTAAGCTTTCTTTAGCGGTAATCGATACATAATGATGTCCCCGATGCAGCCAACTAACTTCTTCATAATAGTTACATCGTGCTAAATAGGCTAGAGCAGAGTCTGGCTTACTGACAATCCATGCATCGATTTTTTCTTTCTGTTTTGGATCACCGGTTCCAAATGCAATATACGCATCTGCAATTGAAGTATCCAAAATTTCTCCTGATTCAATGCTGTTGAGTATTTTTTTTAATTCATTTTCTAATTGTGTAAATTGTTGTGCTTCAAGTAGTGCTTTATTTTTTTTTAAATGATTAAAGCTGTTAGCGCTGACTTGATGATTGATACAGATATTAATCATCATCATAATTGCAAAAGACCATCCATACTGTTTATTCATTACCTTTCCTTGTTTTGATATTTTTACTCAATTAGCCAGTGTATTGATTTTGCTGAAGCCATTTTTTCTTCCTGTTCATTGTTAACAATAGCTTGAAAAAACAGTTGTCGTTTTTTCTTCTGGATAAATTTGGCTGTCACATAAATATAATCTAGTTCAGCAGAGACAACTTTGCTATATTTTACTTCTATATGGCGCGTAAAATTAGGTGCTGCAACCAGCATACTGAGTGGTCCGATAGTATTATCAATAGCGGCGGCTATTATACCTCCCTGCATATTTCCATAGGGGTTAAGCTGCTCAGTTAATACCGGAAATCGGTTGATTAATATTCCTTGTTCAATATTATAATCTATCAGTTCACCTTTCATTGCATCAAACACCGGAGGTGGAACGTCAACTTCATCTTTCCTGCCATATAAATTGTTTTCTAAGAGAACAAATAACTCTTTTGGAAAACGTTTTTTATCTATCATTTTTTCCCTTGTTAATGATTCCCGGATTCATTTCTTATTCAATAGATAATTTAGTCAGTTGAACCTATAAAAATCAGTTGAAAATGGTCTATAATCATAACCCATTGAAATTATAGTGAAATATCATGATATTACCACCAAAAATCAT
>JAHXIM010000293.1 GCA_025655635.1 gamma proteobacterium symbiont of Lucinoma myriamae
ATTATGACAGGTAAGTCTTTGGCGAACCTTATGAGTGCTCTCATGAACCGATTAGTTCCGAGGTTGAGTTAAAAGGGGAACACTGATGAAGGAGAAACAGGTACAGGAAAAGAACTGGCTGCCAGTTTTTTACATCAGCAGTCACAACGTAAGGAAGGTCCATTTTTAACCTTAGACTGCACCATTTTAACCGAAAGCCTATTTGAAAGTGAAGTTTTTGGTCACGAAAAGGGTGCTTTTACCGGCAACAATGGCAAGAAACCAGGACTCTTTGAACTGGCAAATTCCGGTACACTATTTCTTGATGAAGTAGGTGAACTTCCTCCTATCATGCAGGCTAAATTATTAAGAGTACTGGAATCAGGTGAATTCAGACGTGTCGGAGGGACACAAAACCTTATATGCCGATGTTCGCATCATCTGCGCAACCAATCGTAATCTCTTACATGAAGTGAAAGCAGGAAATTTCAGAGAAGATTTATATTATCGAATCGCTTGTATAACAATATCAATCCCAAACTTAAATGAACGCTCAGAAGACATTCCACTATTAATTTATGCACTGTTCAATCGCATCAATCAAATTCGTAAAACCAAGGTTTGTTTAACCGATGAGGCTTTAACCTGGCTAAAAAATTATGCTTTTCCAGGCAATATTCGTGAACTGAGAAATATTTTACATTCTGCTGCAGCCTCTTGTCAGAATAAGCACATCAACCTGGAACAATTACAATGTGTTATGTCGCCGGATGCTTTTTCATTAAGCTCTCAACAATTACTCACATCAGGCATGTCTCTGGTTAATAATGAAAAGATTGAACCTAAAGAACAGCAGTCATTAGCGGATATTGAACAGCAGCAAATTGCTCTATTATTGAAACAATTTTCAGGCAATCGAAAACAGGTTGCATCTCAATTGGGAATTAGTGTTCGTACGCTTTATAGAAAATTAAATAAGTATGCCATTACCTAGGACATAAAACATTTCAACAAAAAAAGAGAATAGTGATACTAGCTGTTTAACAACCAGTCAGGTAATTGTCGATTAGCATTTTTAGCTATTCGTTGTGAGAAATCATCATCTTTTGAAGCAGGCTTTTTAAGAGAGTTCTTAGCTACCTCAGGCGTAATTTCGACTTCACCATTTGATGGTAAGTCTGACAAAGTCGGTTTTTGAGACGCTATAATTGACATCATGTCTTCGTAGGTGATTTCTTCAACTGAATAATCATCATTAGAAATTGGAAATGTACTCATTTATCTACTCAAAAGTTGGTTAACGACAGTGACTGTTATTTTGTTCGAAAAATACTCTTTTGTAAATCAGCCTATTCCTACAAATGATGAAACGTTACAATTCTCATTTCTCTTTATGAATTCCACTTCTATAGCTGATATAATCAGGTTTTTATAAAGTCAGGCGCTTGCTGAGATTATGCACTTAGAGATGTAACTCATTGATGGTTCAATACTTATTTAAAAATAACAAAGGACGCGACTTTGTCTGTAGAGACATTCATGGCTGTTTTGAATTACTTGAAGAAAAATTAGCTGAGGTTAACTTTAATCCATCGCGAGACCGGCTTTTCTGTGTAGGTGATATCATTGATCGCGGTATGAATTCCATAAAAGCACTTCAATACCTGAAAGAAAGCTGGTTCTATTGTGTCCGCGGCAACCATGAACAAATGTTTTTAGACTGGATCTCAGAAGATATACCTGTATTTCGTAACGATGCTTTTCGCTTTCATATTCATAATGGCGGCATCTGGGTTGCTGACTATTTGGGGATTCATATTCAAAAACTAGCTGATGATATGGATAATAATGAAGCAATTACCAGCAAATACCCTGAATTAAATGTCTGGGCTGATGCAATAAAGAAGCTACCCTATGCGATTGAAATCAAATCCGACTTAAAAAAAATCGGTATTATTCATGCTGAAATTCCAGCGACAGTAAAGTGGCCGTCACTAGAAGCTGAATTAAATAAAACGAATGTACTTTATAGTATATTATTTTCCCGAAAACATATTACAGCGGGCAGAAGAAAAAAATACTCTATTGACGGAGTGGATGAAATATACTGCGGACACACCATTGTCGAAAAACCCACAAAAAAGGGCAATGTCAACTATATCGACACAGGTGCTTATTCAGTTCAACATTTAACCTTAATTGAGCTTAACTAACTCCCTGAAAAGCAGCCAATGAAGATAATTATCAGCTCCATTATTGTTTCACTATTTTTAACACCAGGATTTATAATGGCCAAGCCGCTTGCCAAAGAACATAAGGAATCAGGTATCGTTGATGGTCATTTATTAAACTGCCCTGACAAACCAAATTGTATTAACACCGAATACCCGGAACAAACCAGTCATTATTTACCACCACTTGATTTTCCTGAATCTAAAAATGAACAAATAATAACACTGGCTAAAACAACCCTGCTTGAAATGGGTGCTTAAATCATAAAAGCAGACAATAATTATCTGGCCGCAACGTTTACTTCAAGCTTGTTTAAGTTTTTCGATGATTTTGAGCTGAGACTGGATAATACCACTCATAAACTGCATATTCGTTCAGCCTCAAGGGTGGGCTATAGTGATTTTGGTGTCAATAAACGACGTGTTAAACGTTTTTAAAAATTAATGAACAATAAATTGTGAGCTCTGATAATGAATGAAAGAAGCATAAAAGCAACTATCGAAACTGTCATTAACTTAATGGCAGCATCAGCTATTACCGCCCCCAAAGCTGGCGGTAAAGATTGCCTGGAAATAGTCGCAATCACTGAAGCAGATGATCTGCAAAAAATTGCCGACGAAATGCGTCAATATGCTCATAATAGTTCCAAAGAAAATTACTGGCATCGTGATGCAGCCAATACAGAAACCGCACAAGGACTGTTATTAATCGGCCTGGCCGGACCTGTTACCGCTGGATACGATTGCGGCGGTTGTGGTTACAGCACCTGTAAAGAATTTGAAGATTCACGTGAACTAAAAGATTTTAAAATGGGCTATACCGGCCCTCATTGCATTATGCGTATGATGGATATTGGTGTTGCCCTGTCTTCAGCCGCCAAACAAGCCAGCATTTTAAATATTGATAACCGGGTACAACAACGAGTAGGCGCAGCAGCCCGTGCTTTAGGTTATATTGATTGTGAAGTAGCAATGGGCATTCCCGTCAGCATAAATGGGAAGAGTATCTTTTATGATAGAAAAACACCGTCTAAAAAAACTCTGGCAGCAAACAAAGCCTAAGCGTCTGAGCGGGAAATTAAATCTCTCTTTGCAATATCAGACGAACTCTTGCTGCTCAGCTCTGACTCCTGTTTATTGTAAGCACCAGGAAAAGCGACAACAGGCTTATAAATAGCCATGGTTATTTATCATTAACAGATGCAATCCAGTCTCTTGCAGTATCGATATCATCAAACAGCTTAACTTCCCAGCTCGTATTAATTCGTCTAAAAAGTTCAATATAACTATTGCACAGCTCTATGATTCCTTTGTCTTTTGCAACCAGGGCTATCTTAAAATCTTGTAAATAAGAAGCAGTTCCCATAGTCATTGCCAGCGGATATTCTACATTATCTTCAGTCAGAAGATCGTCATTAACCTCGGAATAATCGCCTATGATGTATTTGATATCATCTATTCTAGGATCACCAAAAAGTTTATCAAGGACATCTATGTGGATTTCCGGACTAAATAAACCGGTATAACGAGACAGAACCCCTTTATTTTCCCAGATTATTTGATTTGGCATTGTGCAGTACTCAGCTATGGAATGGAAATAATTAGTATGTCTTA
>JAHXIM010000362.1 GCA_025655635.1 gamma proteobacterium symbiont of Lucinoma myriamae
GATTTTTGGTGGTAATATCATGATATTTCACTATAATTTCAATGGGTTATGATTATAGACCATTTTCAACTGATTTTTATAGGATGATGATTATCTTTTTTCAGGGTCGACTAATTAGATGTGTTCAAAATAATTTTAAACATAAATGGATCCATTTAAACTCCGTAACATTACAAAATCATTTAAAATTATAAAATATAATTCTATTTTTAAGGCAAACTATGGATATCACCAAATTTTTACAGTTAATGGTTGATGAAGAGGCCTCTGATCTTTTCTTCAGTACGCATGCATCTATTGCAATGAAAGTTGTCGGTAAAATTCGACCTGTGAGTAAACAGGCACTGACGTCAGATCAGGTTGAGGCCATATTGGCGCGCTTAGTCGATGAAGAAAAATTGCAGGAATTTCATGATACGCTTGAGTTGAACTTTGCCATATCCATACAGGATGTTGGGCGTTTTCGAGCAAATGCCTTTCGCCAACGTGGTGATATCGCTCTGGTCATACGCCACATTAAAACTGATATTCCTAAAGTAGAAGACATGCATTTACCTTCTACTTTAAAAGATTTAGTCGCCCATAAAAACGGACTCATTATGGTCGTTGGTGCTACAGGTTCAGGAAAATCAACCTCACTTGCCGCTATGATAGGCCATCGTAATAGCCATATTGGTGGTCACATCCTCACCATTGAAGATCCAGTGGAGTTTATTCATTCTCATAAAAAGGCCATTGTCAATCAACGTGAAGTCGGTCTTGATACCCTGAGTTATGCCAATGCACTAAAAAATGCAATGCGTGAAGCACCTGATGTTATTTTAATTGGTGAGGTTCGTGATGCAGAAACAATGGAGCATGCCATGGCCTATGCAGATACGGGTCACTTATGTTTAACCACATTACACGCCAGTAATGCCATTCAATCTCTGGATAGAATTTTTAATTTTTTCCCCAAAAGTGCCCATCGTCAATTATCCGAAGATTTATCCCGCAACCTTAGAGCAATTGTCTCGCAACGTCTGATCCCGGGCAAAGATGGTAATTTTTATCCCGCTGTAGAAATTTTAATCAACACACCTTATGTGACTGAGATTTTACAGCAAGACAAGTTGGAAAAACTACCTGAAGCGATGGAACAGGGGTCTAAATATGGTATGGCAACATTTGATGACGTGCTTTACCGTATGTATAAATCCGGGACCATTACGGTGCAAACAGCACTGGAATATGCAGACTCTTATAATAATTTACAGCTGAAAATTCGCATGAGCGACGGCAGTGCAGGAGATGAAGTCTTTAGTGATATTGAGTTCTAATTCGATACCATTATATAAGCCTGACTATTTGGCGTATTTCTTAATTACCCTTATGAAGCTTATTCTTTAGCCAGAAAGCGCTGCCAGCAAACAGTTCTGTCACCAAAGACAAAAAAGTCCGGGTTAAGTACTGATTCTTTAGTATTGTAGGTCAATGCCCGCATGTTAGTATCAGTAATTAAACCACCGGCTTCTTCAACAATACATTGCGCAGCTGCCGTATCCCATTCAGATGTGGGTCCCAATCGAGCATAAATATCAGCTTCACCTTGAGCAACCATACAGGATTTTAGAGAACTGCCCATGTATTTTAGCTCATAGCCATTAAACTCTTTTTCTAAATTATCAAAAAATGCCTGCAAGGCTGGGCTTCGTGCAGAATGAGTACCGGCGATAATAATTTTTCTTGGTTCATCAACCGGACATTGAGCACAAACTTGAATTTGTTGTGCCTGATCAGCATCATTTAAATAAAATGCACCATTTCCTTTACAAGCATAAAAACTACACTTTTTAACCGGACTATAGATAACACCAATAACTGGATTATGGTGATGAATCAAAGCAATATTGACACTAAACTCACCTGTTTTTTCTATAAATGCTCTTGTACCATCCAGGGGATCGACTAACCAATAAGTCTCCCAGGTGGATCGTTCTTCATAGGGAATTTCATCTGATTCTTCAGACAAAACGGGGATGTGCGGGGTAAGTTCAGATAAGGTTTGTACTATTAATTCATTGGCGACAAAATCAGCTGTTGTAACCGGCGTATTATCTTTCTTATTCTCTATTTTAAAATCAGTCTTATAAATTTCCAGTATCTTTTGTCCCGCCAGACGTGCCAGTTCAATCGTATCAGGCAATAGTCTGCGTAATTCTTGTTGTAAAGAATTCGGAAGCGCTTGCTCTAATGTCGAACATATTTCAGTTGCTTGCATGAAACCCCTTATGCCCTTTTATGAGCTAAACCACTGTTTCTGCATTATTGCCGGCAGAACGTTGTGCCAGTATTGCTTTGACAATATATGCCACGGCAATTGTTCTTGCCTCAGTGACATCAGAGCGCATAGACAGCTCATCGATGTTATCCAGCTTCCATGATACCACTTCCAGAGGTTCAGGTTCATCCCCTTCAAGCGTCGCGGGATATAAATCTTCTGCCAAAACCACATGCGTCAGGTGCCCCATATAGCCTGGAGCTAAAGTCATTGACTTTACCAGTGTTAATTTTCTGGCTCCAAAGCCAACCTCTTCCTGAAGCTCTCTATTCGCTGCTGCTTCAATGGGTTCATCATTTTCGATACGTCCCTTAGGAAACATGAGTTCATAACCTTCAACACCGACCCCATACTCTCTAACCATTAAGACTGTATCATCATCGTATAATGCAACTACCATAACACCGCCCCTGCTTGAGCCTTTGAGACGTTCATAGACTACTTCCACACCATTATCAAAGGTAATATCTAATTGTTCTATACGGAATAAACGGCTTTGAGCAACGATTTTACAATCCGTAATGATGGGGGCTTTTAATATTTTTTTTGTCACACTAAAGACCTGTTCCAATCTAAAAGTTGCTATAATAGCAGTTTTCTCAGGCATTTAGGAAACTTGTTTCCACCTGGTACTCTAGAGATAGAAGGCAAAAACATTGTTGGACTGGAATGAAATAGATAGCGTTTTTCTTGATATGGACGGCACATTACTGGATCTTCATTTTGATAACCATTTCTGGCTTGAGCATGTCCCACAACGCTATGCAGAAAAACACGGCTTATCCCGTCAACAAGCTCTTGATAAGTTGATTCCTCTTTTTAAATCAATGGAGGGGACTATTGACTGGTATTGTGTAGATTACTGGACGAAAGAGCTTGAACTGGATATCGCCCTGCTCAAAGAAGAAATTAAGCATTTAATTCAAGTACATCCATTTGTTATCGAGTTTTTAAAGAATCTGGCCAAAGCAGGTAAACGTCGTGTTCTGGTGACCAATGCCCATCAAAAAAGCCTTAATTTAAAAATGAACAACACACCATTATCAGGTTTGCTGGACTCAATTATCAGTGCTCATCAGCTGGGCATTCCCAAAGAGGAAGTTAATTTCTGGGAGCAGCTCAGCAGTTTAGAAACCTATGACCCGCAAAGAACACTTTTAATTGATGATAATCTGTCAGCACTCGCTTCAGCCAAAGAGTATGGCATCAGACATCTACTGGCTATATACAAGCCAGACTCGAAGGCAGACATTAAGAAGGTTGACTCATTTCAGGCCATTCACTCCTTTAAAGAAATAATGCCTGAATAGTGACTTTAAATACGGTTCTTTTTTTCTGCTATAGTACCCAGAGCAATAAACACCCCTACGACTAATGGTCCTAAATAGTCGATCCTGAAAAAAGATAATCATCATGAATTGATAGATTATCGTACAACATTAATTGTAATTTAATTGTTCCTGATCAAATTGTTAT
>JAHXIM010000156.1 GCA_025655635.1 gamma proteobacterium symbiont of Lucinoma myriamae
GCTCCAGCCTAGAGAAAAACAGTTCAATTATGAGAAGTTTGGTGCTGGATATTATGTCGTTGCATGGGCTACTGCGTTTTTTAGGTTCAATTTGAAAGAAAAACCTTACAAAGAAAATTTTTTTAAGTCTATAATGGACAATATCATTTAAAAGTAATATTTCTTCACCGATAATTTATTTTAGGTTAAAATTCATGCCTGTAGTGCAAGATGTAATAAGCGAAATTAACAAGTTAAAGGCTCCTGAACGGTTTGAATCAACAGCATACCATGCAAATAATTCCGATAAAGGAGATTCAACCAGCAGTACTATTCTACGTGATTGCGTTCGCTCCGTATTAACCAGCTATATTAATGATCTCGAAGGTCATAGCATAAATGACTTATACCAATTGGTGCTTGCAGAAGTTGAAACACCATTACTTGAAACCATTCTTGAACATACGAAAGGCAATCAAAGTAAAGCAGCCCAAATTCTTGGAATTAACCGCGGCACATTGCGTAAAAAACTAAAACAATACAGTATTAGTGAATAACTCCAAATCAGACCCGATTTATTCCAACACTATCTATAATCAATCTGTTTTTTTATTGTTTCACTTTTCATTTACAATTATCATATCTCAGCTTGAATTCTTTGCACAAAAAATCACAATAACTAATTATTGGAGTCCCTTGAATGGCCACAATTAAAACCGCACTGATCAGTGTTTCAGATAAAGACAATGTTGTCGAATTCGCCAGAACCTTATCTGAAATGCAGGTTAATATCTTATCTACCGGTGGTACTGCCAAATTGCTGCAAGACAACAATATCCCGGTAACCGAAGTTTCTGATTACACCGGTTTTCCAGAAATGATGGCTGGTCGAGTAAAAACATTGCACCCCAAAGTTCATGGCGGCATCCTGGGCAGACGCGGCATAGATGATGATATCATGAACGCACACGGCATTGATGCAATTGATATGGTGGTTGTTAACCTTTATCCCTTTGAAGCCACTGTAGCCAAGCCTGACTGTGATTTAGAAACCGCCATTGAAAACATTGATATTGGCGGCCCAACCATGGTTCGTGCCGCAGCCAAGAATCACACCAGCGTTGCCATCGTTGTTAATCCTGATAATTACACAAGCATCCTTGATGAAATGAAAGCATCTCAAGGACAATTGGCTCAGGAAACACTCTTTAAACTTGCTGTTCAAGCTTTTGAGCATACCGCTAAGTATGATGGTCATATTGCAAATTATCTGGGTGCGGTTAATATTGAAGATAAAAGCAAAACAACATTCCCTCAGACCTATAGCTTACAATTTGATAAGTCTCAACAGATGCGCTACGGTGAAAACCCTCATCAAAATGCAGCATTTTATGTTGAATCATCTCCCAAAGAAGCCTGCATTGCCACAGCGACACAAATTCAAGGCAAAGAACTATCATACAATAACATTGGTGATACTGATGCGGCTTTGGAATGTGTTAAACAGTTTGATGAAGCACCTGCCTGTGTGATTGTCAAACATGCAAATCCTTGTGGTGTTGCTCTGGGCAGCAATCAGCTGGAAGCATATGATAGAGCATTCCAGACAGATCCAACATCTGCTTTTGGTGGCATTATTGCCTTTAATCAGCCTCTGTCTGCAGAAACGGCCAAGGCAATCATTGATCGCCAGTTTGTCGAAGTTATTATTGCCCCCGAAATAGATGAAGATGCTAAAAGCATTTTAGCTGAAAAGAAAAATGTCCGGGTTTTAGCATGTGGCCAATGGTCTGATACACCAATACAAACATGGGATTATAAACGGGTTAATGGTGGTCTTCTGGTTCAGGAGCGTGATTTGGGTATGATTACTGAAGGTGATTTAAAAGTAGTCACTAAAAAATCACCCTCAGCAGAACAAATGCAAGACCTTATCTTTACCTGGAAAGTGGCTAAATTTGTTAAATCAAATGCCATTGTCTATGCCAAAGATAAACAAACTATCGGTGTGGGTGCAGGCCAGATGAGTCGTGTTTATTCAGCCAAAATTGCCGGTATTAAAGCCGCTGATGAAAATCTTGTAGTCCCCGGTTCAGTCATGGCATCCGATGCTTTCTTCCCATTCCGTGATGGCTTGGATTCCGCAGCGGAAGCTGGCATCACTGCCGTTATCCAACCTGGTGGTTCCATGCGCGATCAGGAAGTCATTGATGCTGCAGATGAACATGGTATTGCTATGGTATTTACCGGCATGCGTCACTTCCGCCATTAAATCATAGAAACAAGTGAAAGCATGAGCTGTATTAGCATGAGCCTATACGGCTTATGCTCTATTTGCGATTAATTCAATTCTTTTTTGCCGCAAGCTTTAGCTCGTTCAAAATTATTGAACCTGATAAATTCTGCATCATAATACCAGAAAAATTTTCCATATAGCGACGATCACTTATCTGAAAAAGCTGCTCACCATCCATTGCAATCGTCATCATACCTGATGCATCTCTCAACCACTCAAATACATGCACCTGATTTAAAGAAATGCTTACTTTTTTTGATTCAATAACAGAACTACCCCTGGAGTTTATCCTGGACAATTCAATTTGATTTTGCGCTGGAGAAACTAATAATTGATAGCCTTGGTTCTGTTGCTCTCCCGAAAAAGGCCCAAATTCAACTTGTCCATCATTGGATTGAATCGTTAATTTAACCTGAACTCTGTTCAAGAAATAGAGTAAAAGTACGCACTAAGTATTGATATTGCTTGGTTTATGGAAGAAGTGTCTTTGGCATGGATGCCAAAGCCAAGCTTACACGGATGCTTTACAGAGTCTTCTGGAATAAATCAAGTTATATCAATACGTTAGTTACTTTGTTATCCAGAGTTCAGGTTAATTTAGCTTTTACGGCAAAATGATTGGGAATGGCCTGGTGCGTGATAATTTTTGCAGACTCAGACTCATTCTGAGTGACAGTATTTTGCTGTTCATCTCTGGTCGCATGTTCCAGTATTGCACCTAAAATTGCTGTTGATATATTCTGATTGGATTGGGGACGCTGATTTTCCTGTTTTATCTGACTCTTAACCTGACTAAATAAGCCTTGCTTGTTAACACTAAAATGGCCAGAGAGCACTGACCACTGAGGTGACACAGTAAAATTACCATCCTGAAAATCATCCATAAAGATAACTGACCAATCCATTTGCTGCGGCTTAATCAGGGCAGACAAATCATTTAAAAACCATGTCTGGGCAGCACGACGCTGTCGACCTTTTTCTAACAAAGCCTCAAGTTCTTCTCGTAATTGTTCATTATCAGACTTCTTAGCCACATCATTCTGTACCCATATATCAGGAAATAACAAACCCTGTTTATTACTCACTTGTACTATTGACTCCGGCTTACCATCAGGGAACAATGAATCAAATAATGACGGTGTTATTTTAGCATTCTCTACCAGCTTATTATCATATTGATACTGACGAATTGCCCTTCTGGTATTACGCCCCATGGCCCCGTCAGCAGAACCCGGCTGATAACCAAGCTGTGCCAGTTTAGATTGCACCAGCTTAATGCTTTGTTTGTCGGTTAATTCAATTTCAGACTCTGCTTTTGTTGCAAAATCATCTTCTGTGAGTAAGGGGGCTTTATGTAATCCGGGTTTCCATGCTCTTGCCTGTTTTTGTGCCTGGGCAATTTGCTCTTTGCTCTGTACTGGTCAAGTCCAACCGGACACTTTTTTTAGAGAATTTTCATAGTTAATTGGTGACTGATCACCATTCGCTGTATGCAGCCTTTC
>JAHXIM010000285.1 GCA_025655635.1 gamma proteobacterium symbiont of Lucinoma myriamae
TCTACCAATGATTATTGGTCACCAGTAGATTACGAAGAGATGCAAAAAGTTGTGTAATTGAGTGTCCTGAAAAGTGTTGACAGATCAGAGTCAGGATTTTTTAAAATTTGTAATAAAATATATTAATTATTTTATTGTAATTATTATATGTAGGAATGGATTTGATGATTATTATTTAGATAATGATCGTAAGCTTTGATTTGATTATAAAATGGATAATTGGGTTTCTGATGATTATTTCTGTTATTTTTTAAAATATAAAGCCTTATGGACAAATGTGAATGTGCCTATGCCATTGATAAAGAAAATATAAAGACTTATTCAAACAAGAAATGATTATATAAAAGTCAGAAAAACACGAGTCGGTATTTTCTTTTTTAAGTCGCGATATGGTGGCACAGTGAATTTGGCCACCAAATTGGAGGTGCTATAATGCATGATGAACAATTAGGTGGTGATATAACAACCACTTCAATTTATCGCTTTTACCCGTTTTTCTGAATAGTATTTGTTTAATTACATCGGGGAGTCATAAAAAATATAGGGGGTCGCATAGCCACTGATCTCAAAGTAGATTTTCTTCTCACCATCATCGACTTTGAAATTTTGATTATTATCTAAATACCCATAGCCGAAACGATAATCACGCGCCGTATTACCGGAGGTGCTTTGTGCGGTAGATAGTTTATCAATTTTAATAAAGCGTTTAACCAGTTTTTCACCCATATAAATATCTAACACGCCATTGGTTCCTGTCCAGTTCTGAATGGAGCGACTGAATTTATTTTGCGATTCCTGTGTACAGGCTGATAGGGTGATTAATACTATTACTATAAATATTGCTTTCATTTGTTATCCTTTTCTTTTTCCAGAGAGCATGAACATTGGGCATGAAAATACATTTTTATTGATAAAGGGATCATTATTATGTCGGATCAGTCCACGAATTGATTCTGCATGAAGATCCTCAAATTCACCAGCCTGGCGAAAATATTCCAGTACTATACCCACACGTTCAAAGGTGTGTAAATCGTCCCATAAGCCTATGGCTTTCTTTTCAAAAAAACGGTCAGAAAAGCCAACCAGTAAGACACCACCGTGTTTTAAAATGCGTGAAATCTGTTGAAATACTTTAACAGGCTGCACCATATATTCAACTGAAAATGAACAAATAACCGCATCAAACTGCTGATCATCAAAAGGCAGCTCCGGCTGTTGATTCAAATCATGCAGTGTGTATTGATTGAGTGCCGGATTTTCTTTTAAATCCTGCTCTTTTAAGCCTAGACCGGTAACATCAATATTCTCCAGATTATCAGGGATATGAGAATCGGGTCCAGCCATCAGGTCAAGAATGGTTGAGTTGTCTTTAAGGTATTGACTATAAAATTGAGTCAATTGTTCAAGTGCAGCCTGATCCACTACAGGTATAGTGTCTATTGCATCGTAAAAGACGGCATCATCATCTTCCATCTTTCTGATAAACGGCATTCCCTGAGAAAAATCAAAAGGTGTGGGTCTTAATGGTATTTGAAAACCTGGGCCATTGGTGGTGATGGTTTCGGCTATATCAATACAACGGCCGCCATTTTGCTGATTGGCATCGAAGACATCGGTAATAGTAGCCGTTACTTGAATAGGGTGCCTGGCAAGAGGATGGTTTAAGTCGATTTTAAGGGAATCATCAGTCTTAGCCAGTACTCTAAAAGGGCGATTGTCCATCTTAAAGCAATCGGCAACGCCTTCTATCATGCCGCGTGGGTAAAATCGCCCAACGGTGGGTTCTATAGCAATCGGGCCGCTATAGTATCGATTAAATTTTTCGACTGATATGGTTTGTATTTTCGATAGATTAAATTCATCTTCTAATAACTCACCGGCTTTATAGTTGATATTGAGCGTTTGATTAAGCTCAGCACGTTTTATTTGGTAATCAAAAACAGCAGGGTAAAAATCACGCCAGAAATTTGTCTTTAGTACAAAATTCCTGTCTTTATAGGTGGCTAACTCATCATGCCACTGAACATCAATCAGGATGCTTAGGTTATGTCTTTCATCAATCATATTTTTTTACTTAGCGTTACTACTGAGATTATCTTTTATGAGATTTTTTTTAGAACTATTTTTAAAAGCTATGAGGTTTTAATCGGGTATACTAAAGCAAGAGCAGGGAAGGGTGAAAAAGTATTAACACCCAAATCAATCAGGTGTTAATCACTTAATTCAGTAAAGCGACAAAAAGGGTTTATATACCTAATTTAGCTTTAATTGCATCAATAACTGCATCACTTGAAGTTGCTTCAACCGTTATTAACATGCCTTCTTTTTCATAGAAACCAGCAAGAGGTGCAGTCATTTCATTATACACTTCAAGACGGTTGCTGATAACTTCTACAGTTTCATCATCACGTTGAACAACTGGTCCGCCACACTTGTCACATTTGCCTTCTTCTTTAGGCGGGTTAGATTTAACATTATAAATCTCACCACAAGAAGTACAGGTACGACGAGTCGTTAAGCGATCAAGAATGACGTCACGTGGAACAGCAATATCAACAACAGCATCAAGTTCTTCGCCCATATCAGCTAATAACACTTTTAATGCTTCAGCTTGAGGAATAGTACGTGGGAATCCATCTAATAAATAACCGCTTTTGCAATCATCTTCTTTAAGACGTTCACCCATAATGCCCATGATCAGATCATCAGAAACCAGATCACCTGCGTCCATAGCGGCTTTTGCCTGTTTACCCAGATCAGAACCTGCTGCTACTGCTGCACGTAAGATATCACCAGTAGAAATCTGAACAGAACCGTCCATTTTTGTTAATAATTTAGCGACAGTACCTTTACCAGCACCCGGTGCACCTAAAAGAATAAGTTTCATTGTAACTCCAAAAAAGTTGAGAAAATATGGGTAATAATTCACTGGTAAAGTCTATTTAGCTATAGATTCCAGAGTCGAAAATTTAACGGGTAAATATACACTTTTTTGCTCTAATATAACAGTACTTTTTACATGTGTTTTTATTTTTTGACAATTTGTTAGAATAAGCCCAATTTATAAAATTCAAGCGATATTAGTTAAGGGAAAAAGCCAATGCCAAAAGCGTCTGATCTAAAAAGAGGTACCATTATTGAAATAGACGATCAATTATTTAAGGTACGCAATATTGATGTCAGAAGCCCATCTTCCAGGGGGGCTAATACCTTGTTTAAAGTGACGTTAATGAATATTCAAAAGAAACAGAAGTTAGTAGAAACCTATATTGGTACTGATTTTTTGAAAGAAGCAGATTGCATGCGTAAAAAACTGCAGTTTTTATATAAGGATGATCAGTTTTATACCTTTATGGATGGTGAAGACTATAATCAGTATACTTTAACCGCTGAAGATATTGATACGGCTGCTGGAATGCTGCCTGATGGCCAGGAAGATATTTTGGGGATGTTGTATGAAGGCAATTTAATCGGTATCGAATTGCCGACTACGGTAGCTTTAAAAATAGTTGAGACTGCACCGGCAATAAAAGGAGCGTCAGCCTCATCCAGAACCAAACCAGCTACTTTAGAAACCGGTCTGGTGGTTCAGGTGCCTGAATATCTGGCTGATGATGAAGTGATTAAAGTGAATACCAGCACTGGAAAATTTAGTTCAAGAGCCTGACATTATAATTAGTCAACCCTGAAAAACATGTTATCTATTTGAAATATAAGGAATTAATCCTGCTTTTGAGTGACCAGATCAACCAGAAATGTTATA
>JAHXIM010000283.1 GCA_025655635.1 gamma proteobacterium symbiont of Lucinoma myriamae
TTGAAGTATATAAGCACTCTGTGTCGTAGCTTATCAGCATTTATTAATGTAGCTCTATAATTTTTGATAAATTACGTCATAATAGCTTTAAATATCAATAGCCGAGGAAACAACTGTGTCTCATCATTCAGTCATCGAGCTTTATACCGATCTTGCCAATAACCCTGATGAAAATTTTGGATGGGACAAGGGGTTACAAAATGCACTCAATCATGATTACAAAGATGAATGGATAAAAGAAATTCCAGAGAAAATATGGAGTTACTGTGCAGCGGTTGGCAATCCATTTAACGCTGGGAAATTTAGTATAGGTGATTCAATACTTGATATTGGTTGTGGTGCAGGTGTCGATCTCTGCGTCGCATCCTTATTAGTTGGTAATCAAGGAAAAGTTATCGGTATCGATATTACACCTGCCATGGCTGAAAAGGCGAAAATCAATGCAACATTGGCAGGATTATCGAATATCACAGTCCATCAAGGATCGATTGATAAACTTCCTGTTGATGATGACACAATAGATACTGTTATTTCTAATGGTGCTATTAACTTATCTTCTTCTAAAGACGATGCCTTTTTAGAGATTTATCGAGTCCTCAAAAGTGGTGGGCATTTATATTTTTGTGACATGATTAAAGATGATAACAATCTTGAAGAAAGTTGCTGTACGACTGAATCATGGGCTGATTGCGTTGCAGGAACATTACAATCAAAGGAACTTATTAAATTAATGGAAAAAGCCGGATTTGTTGAGGCAAAACTTTTAAGCACTAATCATTATAAGACGTCAGCATCAACTGTTGGTGCAACATTTAGTGCAACCAAGGCTTAATGTTATGAGTATACGCAAAGACCACTGGGAAACTATTTACAAAACTAAAGATCATAAAAAGGTTGGCTGGTATCAAGAATCACCGGATACTTCATTAAACTTATTATCTAAAATACACTATCATCCAGAGCAATCCATCATAGATGTCGGATGCGGTTCATCACTGCTTGCAGATAGTCTGGTTAAGCAAGGATTTAAAGATATAACATTAGTTGATTTATCTTCTGAGGCACTGTCATCCATAAAAAATCGTTTGGGTGATAAAGCAGAAATACCACGTTACCTGTGTAGGGACATTACCAAAACATCTTTCAACAAGACATTTGATATTTGGCATGATCGGGCTGTGTTTCACTTTTTAACAGATGCACAAGACCGAGCGCATTATATGACTAATTTAGCTAACAGCTTATCAAAAAATGGCAGGGCAATTATTGGCACTTTTTCACTTAACGGGCCAAATAGCTGTAGTGAACTTGATATTGTTCAATATGATGAAGAAAAAATGAGTGCAGAATTAAATAATAATCTCGAAATAGAATATACTGAAATTAATATTCATGTCACTCCAAATGGTGGTGAACAAGAATATATCTATTTTATTCTCAAGCATAATAATATCTAAAATGATCGCTATGCCACTTGAGGATAAGTCAGCTTGTAGGGCTAGCGGTTATTTAAAATAACGTTGTTTCAACTATAAAAAGGCAACCATCTTATTAATCCTTTTATCGTTTCATATTCAGCTCTGAACTGGTCAGATGTTTTGGCCGTATCTGGTTCTAGTTACTTATTAATATTTGCAGCAGAAATAGGCGATAAAAGCCAATTAGTCTGTATGATTCTTGCTGCCAAATACAGAGCTTTACCTGTCATGTTTGGTTCAGTATTAGCTTTTATGCTTCTCAATACATTGGCTGTGACATTTGGTCTCGCAATTGCTAGTTGGGTACCTGAAGCACTTATGACAGCTATCGTGGCCATATTGTTTGCAATATTTGGTATTCATGCTTTGCGTGTGGAAGATGAGCCAGATGATGATAATGTAGAAATAAAAAAAGGCCACAGTATTGTTATAACAACATTTTTACTGATAACCGTTGCAGAATTTGGTGATAAAACTCAATTGGCAGTGGTTGCTTTAAGTAGCACAAGTATACCAGTAGCTGTATGGATTGGTTCTACAGTTGCATTAATAACAACATCAGCGCTTGGTATTTGGGCTGGTCGTACCGTATTACAAAGAATTCCAATCACTTTTATTCACCGTATCAGTGGAGTAATTTTTATTTTGCTTTCTCTGTTTGCTGCATACAATGCATATATGGCTTTACAATGACTTTAGATTGAAAATGTTCACTATTGCTTTAAATTATACCTATATTTCTAAAATATCCCTAAAATCAGATAAATACTTGTTTAATTTAATTGTGTGAAATGGGATGCCCTGCTACCAGAATGGAAAACATTTATTCAAATGACACCCAAGTTCATGATATAGAAAAATGATTGTTTAGCTCCAAAGGAGTCATTTTTGACCAACTGTACAAGAATCTAAAGTGACCGCTTATTGTACGACTGAGACAATTGTATAAAATTTTATATGAAAACTGAATTGATCTTTCTTTAAGAGAACGATAAGTGTCCCTTCACAGCATATAGCCGCCAATTGATACTTTTTTTCGAAGTGACGGCTTACCGATTTATTGCGGACACTTAAAATTATAGAATAAGCTGAATTACTAGATCCGTCCCTTTTCAGTAATTGGCATATTTTGTCAAATTTAAAATTCATTTTTAAAAACAGCTATTTATAATCGACAAAATATTCAGCATTCAGAATCACCAATATGGTCATTATTATCGACTGCCGTTATTCAAAGATAGACTATCGAAGGTCTGCAATTATTACCCAAGATAATTTTTGACTATTAATCATCCCACCGGCCAAATCTAAGCATGGGAACATCCAAAGGTCAATGGCAAGGTTAATTGTACGGCCTGTCATATGGATGCTGAGGCCGGTACTTTTGAAGATGCTGCTAATGCACCTTCCAGATAATGTTGAACGCAAATAAACCAGTTGAAGCTAGATAAATAAGTGAATAAAGGCAAATTTTTTAAATTTATATAATAAATAAGCTTTTTTCAGTTTCAATTCATCGCTATCCAGTAATCTTATGGATAAGAGGCAATTGAATGATCAATGTTCTATTAACTGATAAATGTGAGGTTATCATGAACAGAAAGTTTATAATTATTACTGCATTATTAGTTGCAATACCGTTTGCCAGTGCAAATGGTAGAGGTGTTTATTCTGGATATGATACGGATAGCGATGGCTATTTTGATAGAATGGAATATGAGCAATTGTATGAGTCGAAGCGAAAATATTCCAAAAATTTAGATAACTGGATATTTGATACTGTTGACTCAGATGATGATAATAAAATATCACAACTGGAAATGGTTGATGCCTTAATAAAAAATATGAAGCGAAAGAAACAAAAATAAAATTTTTTAGCTAAATTAAACACAGGTTCATTATTACCTCATTTAATGATGTTCTTACAGTGAGCTAATCTGATGAGCATGTAAAGAGGACTCTGCTATTAATTTATTCAAATAATACCCTAATTCATAATACAGAAAAGTGACTATTTCGCCCCAAAAGAGTCATTTTTAACCATCATTATATACAAGCCAAAATGGCTGCTATTTGTACAATCCACCCATTTTATTGGGTATAAAAAGATGAATATTCTCTGGTTAGAAATAGCTGCTTTTTCAACCATCTCGTTAGTCATAAAGGTATCATGAATTAGCATTTTCTGACGGTTTGATCGTATACGTCAAAACTTCCCACGTTGACGGATCATGCCACTTTATTTAAGGGCTGAATTTTTTCAGTTAAATTCCATGGCATAAA
>JAHXIM010000109.1 GCA_025655635.1 gamma proteobacterium symbiont of Lucinoma myriamae
GCGGCGATATAGAAAAAAATCAGGAAATATCAGGTGCCATTAAATTATCAAATATTAGTTTTAAATATCCTGAACAACAAGAACTACTTTTAGATGATATTTCACTGGACATTAAAGCAGGTGAAGCCATTGCTATTTCAGGTGGTAATGGTGTGGGTAAAAGTACGTTAATTAAAATATTATCCGGTTTCCTGGATCCCGTTCGAGGTCAGGTATTAATAGATGATATCCCTTTGAAAGAATACAACTTAGAATATTTACGTTCTCAAATTGCAATTATTCCTCAAAAAGGGGTTATTTTTGAGGGTACCATACTGGAAAATATGACCCTGTATCGGGAAGAGCAAGCCGTTGATCAAGCCATCGAATTGGCAGAACAGCTAGGCTTAGATGAAATTATTTCGAGGCTCCCCGAAGGTCTTGATACACTTGTCGGAGGTTCATCTGTCGGTACATTATCAGAAGGTGTCAGTCAAAAAATCATCATGGTGAGATCATTGGTCGGTTATTTACCTATTATATTATTTGATGATGCTAATGCTAACTTTGATTTAAAAAATGATAGCAAACTCCATTCTGTTATGAAAAATTTAATTGGCAAGCGAACCATAGTGATAGTTTCTCATCGACCTTCATTTATGCGACTATGCGATCGCCAATTTGAAATTAAACAGGGTAAATTAATAGATATTTCTGAAAAATTGGCTTCTTTTTCACCTAAAGCAACTACTCTTGAAACCGCTCCTAAAACAAAAATGCCGGCGGTATCATAATCATGACGACTCAAGATAATACAGTGGTTGAAAATACTAGCCCTGATAAAGAAAACAAAGATATCTCAGATGATAAGGCTTCAGCAAAGAAATTTGATGAATCACGTTTTATCTCACAAGCTGTTTCTAATGCTCTGCGACATGATAAAATTGATGAGTTACATTTTGATTCACCATACGCAGCATGCCTTTTTCCTCTTTTAGAAGCACTAGGCTGGCATAATAATGCACGTGATTTAGTAGAGGCATTACCACACTTTGTTGAACATCTTGATTTGGTAGATCTACGCAACATTCTTATTTCACTCGGCTTTGAAAGTCAGTCCAGTTCTATTCGACTTAAAAAAATAAAAACTGAACTATACCCGTATTTATATGAAACACAACACGGTGATTTATTAGTTTTAATTGATAAGAATAAAGACGAGTATGTTTATTACGATGCCGTAGAAGGAGAAAAGAAAACAGGCCCGTTACCTAATCTAAAAGGAACAGCCTACTTTTTTACCGATACTAACCCAACTCATGGTATCAGCAGTAAAGACAATAAGTCAGAAGCCTGGTTCTCACGTTTAACAAAACGTTTTAATAAAATGGTGATTCATCTATTAGCCATGACAGCAATTGTTAATATTGTAGCACTGCTGATTCCACTTTTTGTTATGGTGGTTTATGATAAGGTCATTGGCAGCAAATCCATAGAAACACTCCCTTACCTTCTAGCCGGAGTTAGTATTTTAATCATTGCAGATCTGGCATTAAGACTCCTAAAATCACGATTACTCGGCGCACTGGCTGGTCGAATTGACTATCTGATTGGCGTTGAAACCTTTCGGCAATTACTCTTTTTGCCCCCCTTATTCACTGAACGATCAACAGTGGCTTCTCAGTTATCCCGTTTAAAACAATTTGATTCTATTCGTGATTTTTTTACCGGCTCCAGTGCCGCCATTATTCTCGAATTACCCTTTGTTATTTTATTTATTGCAGTCATTGCTGCCATTGCGGGATGGATTGCTCTGATTCCAGTAATTATGGCCGCTATTTATGCCCTGATTGCATTCTTCTGGATACCTTATCTTAATACTAAACTGCTCAGAAGTGGTCAGGCTAAGACTGCTAAACAAAATATCTTAATGCAAACACTTTCTGGTCGTAAAGAAATAAAATCTATTGGTGGTGAAAGCGTCTGGTGGGAACGATTTAGAGAAATATCCGGAGAAGCCGTTTATTCAAATTATAAATATTTTGTTGCTAATGGCATTCTTGACAGTTTTTCTCAAAGCTTAATGACACTGTCAGGTATTACCGTGGTTGGATTTGGCGCACTGAGTGTCATTGAAGGCAGCATGACTATGGGTGCATTAATTGCGACCATGGCATTAATCTGGCGAGTACTATCCCCTATCCAAAGTATATTTCTTGCCTTTCCTAAATTTCAACAAGCCTTTAAATCCATTAAACAAATTGATCAACTAATGAGACTAGGCACAGAAAAACATGGCCAGCATTCAGGTTTATTATTACGTGATTTTAAAGGCGGCATCAGTATAGATAAAGTCAGTTTCAGATATGGTCCAAATTCTGATCCAGCTATCTTAGGTGCTTCATTTAAAATTGAGCCGGGTGAAATGGTTGCCATAGTCGGTAACACCGGGTCAGGAAAATCAACATTGATCAAACTCATTGCCGGCATGTATAAGCCTCAGGCAGGCACATTAATGTTTGACAAGATGGATATACGTCAGCTTAACTCAATGGAATTACGACGCTCCATTGCCTATATTCCACAAGAGAGTAAACTTTTTCATGGCACTATCGCACAGAATCTGCGTTTAAATAATGCTCTGGCTTCAGATGATGATTTAATACATGCAGCTAAACAGGCAGGTGTTCTTGAGCAGATTCTAGCCCTTCCAGATGGCTTTGACAGTCGTATCGGTGATAATTTTACAGAGCGATTACCACCTGGTTTTCTACGTTCAATATCTATGGCTCGTGCTTTTATCAGCCCCGCCACAATCTTTCTATTAGATGAACCCGGTGCTTCTTTGGATGATAATGCTGATCAAAATTTTATGAATCAAATTAAACAGATAAAAGGCAAACGAAGTATTGTTATGGTCAGTCATCGTCCCAGTCATATTCGTCTTGATGATAAAGCTATATTATTAGATCAAGGCATTGTGCAATTTGTCGGCCCTTCTGATGAAGCCGTTAAACTTTTATTAGGAGGTGTATAATGAAAGAAAACTCATTGATTTTCTCACGAAAAGGTAAAAACACCTTACCACGAGCTCGAGCTCGATTTCTCGCTCAAGCAATTCAATTAGAAGAAAGCAGTCATTCATCGACAATTAATCTGGCTATCTATTTCACCTTACTATTAATGTTAAGTGCAATTATCTGGGCCTGGTCTACCGATATTAATGAGGTTGCTATTAGCCGTGGTGAGGTGATTCCTGCAGGATTAATACATAATATTCAACATCTTGAAGGTGGTATTGTTGAAGAAATTAATGTCCGCAATGGCACTAAAATTGGTAAAGGTGATCTATTAATTAGATTTTCTCCACATTTACTGGTTTTAGAATGTGAGCAGCTCTACGTTAAAAAAGCATCTCTTGATCTTGAGATGGAACGGTTACATGCTCTCTTTGAAAATAGAGAGCCTGACTTCAGTGCTTTTGAAAAGAAATTTCCTGTTCTAACGAAGAAACAACAGATCATCTTTAAAGGGCAAAAATTTACCCAGGAAACCGAATTAAAAGTGATTGATAAGCAAATTAGTCTTAAAGCACTGGAGTTAAAACTTAAAAAAAATCAGGCTAAATCAATTCAACGTGAATTAAAACTACTTAAAGAACAGGTTGCAATTCGACAAAAATTATCCAAATCGGGTAGCCACAGGTTTCTCTCCTACAGCCCCCACACCACCCATCATGCGGGTCCGCAATGGGCGGTTCACTAACCGTAATGAATT
>JAHXIM010000364.1 GCA_025655635.1 gamma proteobacterium symbiont of Lucinoma myriamae
TTCATTACGGTTAGTGAACCGCCCATTGCGGACCCGCATGATGGGTGGTGTGGGGGCTGTAGGAGAGAAACCTGTGGCTACCCGATTTACCTTTGGTCAAATCCTTTGATACGTCCATTATATAGACTCCTTTTTTATTTAAAATAAACTGTGATTTTGGGTAAGTCTGGACAAAGTTTATTAATCAGCTTTTGCATTGAAGCAAAAGAAGTAAAAACTCGTTCCTCTTCTTTTTGAGTATAAAGATAGGCTATACCACCTTTAATGATATTAAATCTAAGTGACCATCCACTCTCATAGGTTTTATTACTATTAGGGTGTGCTTCAACTCCTTTAATTGAATTTCCTTGATAAAGTTTCATTAGTTCTTTCTGAGTTACATTCATTTCTTGACCATTTAACAACGGGTTATCGTCTAAAAAGTCATTGAGGTTATCAGAAATTAAATCGTTTTGGTAATCTTCCATGATGTTATAATCTTTGTATTCCATGATTTAATAATTAATCATATTTGTATTATTAATTATTAAATCTATAAAGTCAATGTGTTGTTTATGCTGTTTTAATGTTTTAAGTCATTTGTAAGTAACTAATTAATTACCTTTCACTGTGTTGTTTTTCTTCCAGGGTATATTGGGTCTACGGATATTCACATTACCCAAGCTTCTAAAAGCACTTCCTGCTTGTTGCCTCACGGCTCTGGAAGCTCCTAAAGTATGCATTTGCATTCCTCCTGCAAGAGACGATGCAATGGTTGGGACTTGTTTGAGTAAAGCAAAAATTAATAAGCAGACAAAAACAAAAGTAACCATTCCAGAGGTTTCTGAAAGAGAGGGGGTTGTTTCAAGTTTAGCAACGGCATTACCAAAAAGAACACCTGTCAGGGTGAGAACAGTAAAAGTTAAAATAATAACAAAGCCATAATTGAGAATTTGTTGCAGCCATGATTCAAACATTTTTTTTGTGGGAGTGAAAAATAGAAAAACAAAAAACAAAGGGCCTAATACAAGCAATACAGCTAAAGCAATTCTGGCTCCACCAACTAGAACCACAACTGTTACCATTAATAAGATATTAAATAGGACAATGAATAACCAAAGAATAGGCCCAGAAAATGTATTTCCTTTTTCATAAGCTGCATCAGCAGCAGCAAACCCTTGATCAAATCCACCATCTAATAATGCGGTAATACCAGCTGGAGCACCGACTAATATCCCTGCAATTGCGTCAGGACTATTGAGTAACACATCAACCAAGTAACCATTATAAATTGCCCAATTTTGTATAAAAGCAAAAATTATTGATAAGACAATTATTTTTTTTAAGAACTCTTTTAATGGATACTCTATTACGCCTCGCCAGATTGCTATACCAAAAAGAATAAAACTCAAAATTAAAAAGTTTCTTATTGATGGCATAATTGCAGCTGAAAGGGCAACAAACGAATTAGTGATATGTGCTGCTATTGAAGCATCGATCAAATTTAATGATTCTTGAAGAAGTCCCATTTCTATGTCCTTTAAATTCCGTTTTAAAGTTAAAAACTAATTGTTATTACTTTTTAATACTTTTGAGTGCTTCATCTTGCCTTTTACTAGCAGGAAGAAATATTGTGTTCAAGTATTGCATTTCACCTTTGACACCGAGAGGAAGCTTGCTTCTTTGTTCTCTCATGTATTTTTTTTCTTCTTTTTCAACTACCATGGCTGTCTTTGCAAAACTACTTGATTTCAGGTCTTCCAGTGTTGCATTGATTCTCAAATCATTTTTTACTTTCCTGTAAGTTCTATCTGCAATTCTTTCGCATTTTTCTTTATTGTAAAAACGCTTTTCATCTATACAAAAAGAATTAACTGTTAAGTATCTAAGAACTTTGACACCATCATAATTTAAAAAATTTCCGAAAGGATGCTGTGTTTTTACTGTGCCTTCAGTATATTTATCTGAGGCATACGAAATATTGATAGTTATAAAAAATAACAGAATTGATAAAAATAATGATTTATTCATTTTATTTGCTCACAATAAAGATGGTACGGTTCCAGAGATAAATGATTTGTTCTCGCCTTCAAGATCATGTTGTCTTGCTCTCATTTCAGATGTTTGAATAAGTTGTGCACTTTGCATTCTGATCATTTCATTTACTAAAACACTTAACTGGCCAATCATGCGATTATTTAAGTCGTTTGCAGCTTTTAAGTCCGTTGCGGTATCAATTTGATTCATTAATCCCTCAACTTGAGCTAATCGGTTGGTGCTTTGAGCCATAGTTGCTTTACCCATACCTAAACTGGTAAAGGCAGCATTTCCATCTAATTCATATCGATCTGCTACGGGATCAGCATTGTTAGTAAAAGCAGCATTTTTATCAAATGCTTCTAAAGCCTTAACTGCATTTATAGCATTTTGTAAATCGTTCATACTCCCTGCAAGTACCGCTCCTGTATTAAGAACATCAAGAGCATCGTCCCAATCATCAGGTGCATAGCGTCTGGCAAGTTGATCTGCTGCACTATTGAGTAAACTTCCCATGTTATAGTTACCAGTAATTGAATCAAACTGTCTATCCAATTGGCTAATTTGTTGTGCTAATTGGGTAATTTGCTGTACCTGGTTAGTAATTTTTGGGTTGCCATGTGTGCTGTTTGTTGTACATTTTCTAAGGCTGATGTTGTTGTCTGTAAGATATTAGCAATATCAACCGTTGGAATACCTGAAGCACTTACCGTAAGAGGTGATAACGTCATTGCTACTGAAAATAAAAGGTTTTTTATTTTCATTTTAAAAAATTCCTATTAAAATTATTTCCACAAGTTCAAACATTCAACACCACGCCCTAAATCATCCATAAAACCTGGCTTTTTAATTAATGAATAACAACGCCCACCAAATGAAGTTACTTTAGATTTCATCCAATAGGGAACGTCAGAGCAACTAACTGAATCAAAACAAAAACCGACTGGATTTATTTGTGTAGGTAATGCATCTAAACGTGTTAGTGCATGGCCATAGTATTTTGTACAGTAGCTAGGCATTCCTTTTCCATTGATCATGTCTCCGCTGTCCATGTCATATTGTGGATTTAATTGCCCCAATAAATAAGTTCTATCACAACGCCCTGCTCCTGATGCTAGTACGCTAGTGAGATCGCCCATATCACCTGATGAAGGACATATATCTAAAAAGTTTTTCCGTTTTTTATAGGTGTCTTTCCATTTTTTAGCTTTTAGATCATAGAAGTAGTTTAAGGCAGGATCGCATTCATGTGGAGGCCCACCCGTAGATAGACAAAGGATTGCTTCCCAAGATAGTTTTTCTATACCGCTTAATGTGTCTACTGAATAACTAGAGGTTGAAAATAAAAGAAAAAATAGGGGTAAAATGAAATGTTTCATAACCTCTCTCCTTGTAGGTATAGAAATGATTGATTTGATTTATTAAATTTACTTATTTAATAAATCAAATTGCTATATTTAATTCCGTTAAATATAGCAATAATTAGACTAAAGTTCAAGTTCTAATTATTGGTGGCTATACTATAGTCCAATATTAGTGTGTGCTTAATTAGGGAAAACCATATTTTTTATATGGTTTTCGATTGATAGTGATAATTCATAAATGTTTTATCATAAGTCCTATGCTCTTATTATCTACTTGAATCGGGTAGCCACAGGTTTCTCTCCTACAGCCCCCACACCACCCATCATGCGGGTCCGCAATGGGCGGTTCACTAACCGTAATGAA
>JAHXIM010000537.1 GCA_025655635.1 gamma proteobacterium symbiont of Lucinoma myriamae
TTCAATAGTGGCTTCAACTTGAAGAACAGCCTTATTCATTATGCTTGCCACCCCTATTCTACGCAATGTTTGTGTTATTGGATTAGTATAAACGTTGACCTCACTCGACTCGAGCAGCGAGAGAAAAAGTGATTTTTTACGGAAAACTTCACTGGCAGTTAAATTAGCAACCACAATAGCAATCATACCAGGCATAATAATTTGCGGACTATGAGTGAGCTCCATCATTGCAGTAAGTGCAGCCAAAGGTGCCTACAGACTCGCACCCATCACAGCTCCCATTCCCAGTAAACTATAAAACCCCGCATCTGCTTGTAGTTCAGGAAATAATAAACGCACAATAAGTCCAAAACTACCGCCCAGACAAGCACCTAGAAATAAGACCGGACCTATCGAACCACCGGGAATACCAAGAGCAATACTCGCCACTGTTGCCAGAAGTTTTAATAAAAGTAACAATAATAATATATTGAGTACAATTTCACCTGCCAGCATTTGAGTTACAGTATCATAACCAATACCCATAACATTGGGCATCATAGAAGCAATTACGCCGACAACAACACCAGACAGCATAATCTTTGAGGTAAACCCCATCGTTCTGGAATGATGTGCAACTGATTGTAATAAATGAATAAAAAGAGCAGACAGCGTACCAGCAAACAGTCCCAGCAGGATCACCAGCGGTAATTCAATCAACGCTCCCTGCTGTATATGAGGAATAACAAAAGCAGGTTCATGACCAAAAACAAAAATGGAAACCATTGTTGCACTGCCTGCCGCAATGGTAATAGGTAAAAAAACAGCTAGAGTATACTCCATCATAACCACTTCTAAAGCAAAAATAACGCCGGCTAATGGTGTATCAAATGAGGCGGCAATACCCGCAGCAGTACCACAGCCCACCAGAGTGCGGATGCTATTATTAGGTAGTGTGAGAAATTGTCCTAACAAACTAGCCGAAGCCGCACCGAGATAAACATTGGGCCCTTCTCTACCCACTGAATGACCCGAAATAATAGCAACAGCAGCACCAAAAAATTGTAATAAAAATCCTCGTAAGGTGAAATAACCTTGATGAAATGCCATACGTTCTATGACTCTGGCAACACCCAGAACATGAATACCTTTAGAAAAAAAATAAAATCCCGCAGCAATAATGAGGCTGCCTGTCACAGGAAAAAAAACGAGCTTCCATTGATAAGGCTTCATAATTTTCGTTATTGCCTGGTAAGAGCAAATTCTGACTTTCTTCTACCAGTATTCTAAACAGAACAATGACGCCACCGGCAAGAATCCCGGTGAGCAGCCCCAAAAAAGTCATTTGTATCAAAGCATCAGGTCGTGATAAATGAATTCGATGCTTCTCTAAGTGCAGTGATAGTTTTTGTGACACCCATAAAACAGGGTTATTATTTTTATTTGATGGCATAATTCAGAGCATATGTCTGTGTATTTTTAATTATCATTATGGCTGCTAATCTCTATGTCTCTTTAACTATCCACAATATCTGTTTTACTGATAAATTGCTCCACAATATCTTTTAGCTGTTCAGACATTGTTTTAAATTCAATGCCGGAATTATAAGCATCCTGCGTAGAATTGGCCATTGTTTGCGACATAATACTGAGATTTTCAAGAGCGAGACTGACTTTTTCATTGTCTTTTTGCTGCTGCTCTGTTGCTGCTGCGTTTTCTAAATTCATTGCCGTGACACTTGAAATATTACTGACAATATTATCAAAAGCCTCACCTGCCTGAGTTGACAATTTTACCGTTTTATCAGTCCCTTCATGCATGGCATCCATATTATTCACCACACTATTGGATGCCTTTTGTAATTGCTCAATCTTCTCTTTAATCGTCACCGTTTCTTGTTGAATTTTGTGTGATAAATTTCTGACCTCATCAGCCACAACTGCAAAGCCCCTACCCGCTTCACCTGCTCTGGCAGCCTCAATAGCGGCATTAAGAGCCAATAAATTAGTTTGTTCAGAAATAGATTGAATCACCTCAACCACGGTACTAATACTATTTGCATCATTGGGTAATTCTTTAACCAGCGTTGAAGAATTACCCACCTCTGTGGCAATCACCTGCACTGATTCAATCGCCTGTAAGACAATACTTCGACCATTTTCAGCAGACAGTTTAGCCTCTTCAACCGATTGTGCCGCTGCCCCGGCATTTTGCACAATAGTCACCATTTGTTCGGACATTTTTGTATTAACTTCCAGTGTCTCTGAAGCCCGGCGCTCCTGACTGGTCGACAGCTCCAGGGCACATTCAGTAATTTCACTCATGGTGGAGGCTTCACCGGCGAGTTTATTTGAAGATAAAATAACCATATCAACAACACGTTTAATTTTGCTCACAAAGACATTAAAATCGACAGCTAATGCTGATAATTCATCATGCCCGGTTTCGGCCAGATTATGTCCCAGGCCGCCGCCGGATGAAATTTTATGCAACGCAACCTGGGTTGATGTCAGGCGATTAATCACCATTATATTAAGAGAAATAATAATAAAAACAGCAACAATAGTACTGATAATGGCGATAATAAGACTGGTTTGAGAAAATTGTTCAATACCGTCCAGAAGATGATTAACCTGCTCGGCTGCACGTGCTTGCTCAGTATCTATCACCTGACCAATAGACTGACGTACTTCATTCAATATCGGACCTAACCCATTACGAATAAGTTGCGAATCTTTGCGCCAGTCATTACCACTGTGCATAGGTACTAGTTGATGCAGCGCCTGTCCATACTCCACCAGAATAGTTTCTAATTCTTCCAGGCCATTTGCCTGTTCAAATGTAAGCTCATCTGACCACTGTGATAAAAGAGCAAGGTTTTCTTTCAGCTTAGCAAGTTGTAAAGTATAGTCTTCTTGAAAAACTTCATTTCGATAGGTTAAGAAAACGGTAATATTACGCAATAAGCTGAGCCATTCACTACGTATTTCATAAATAGTTTTAAGAATATTTTTGCGTTCCAGAGAAACCTCATCCTCTTCATCTTCTGACGCCAGCATGGTGCTGGTAATTTGTAAGATTTGATTAAACAGGGGGCCTATTCGCTCAGCTGCCAGCAGCAAAGCGGGTTTATTTAAATTTTCATTGCTGCCAACCGTCATTACATTTAAAAAACTTTTATTTAATTTTTCTAACTGTATTTTTATGCTGGCGAGTGACCGCACCATTTCCGGATGAGTCTCATGATGAGATTCAAGAGTTGAGATATGTTTATACAGTGTTTGGGAGGCTAGATGATAATCGTCCTGATATTTTTTCTCGCGCGTTAAAAGATATAAACCACTGCTGGCGGATAATTCAGAAATCCCTTCTCTGATACTTTGTAATTGAAAAATAATTGGTGTACTTTCCAAAGTAACATTACTGATAACTGCCTGCTGTTGATAGCCATTATAAATAAACGAACTGCTGCCCAACAAAATAACAGATAGAAAAAAAACATAAGACAGTCGTAATTTACGTTTAATGGTAAAATTCAGACACAACATCCCCCACAATGAATTCTGCATTCACTCTCCCCCTCTTGCTTTTACTAAAAAGTACTTTAAATTGTAATCTAAATAATTGCTTTACTTGTTATTATCGGCATTTATAAAATATAGTTTAGCATTTGGCTATTTAGTCGACCCTGAAAAAAGACAATCTCAATGACACAATAGATTATCGTACAATATTGATTCTATTTTTATTGTTCATGATCATAT
>JAHXIM010000556.1 GCA_025655635.1 gamma proteobacterium symbiont of Lucinoma myriamae
ATTTTTGGTGGTAATATCATGATATTTCACTATAATTTCAATGGGTTATGATTATAGACCATTTTCAACTGATTTTTATAGGATAAACCACTAATGGCTTTACCGCTGTCCAGTACACTACCGCCGCCAATAGCAACGACACATTGAATATCTTGCTGAGCAAACTGTTTAACTGCGGCATCAATAATTTGAGGAGAGGGTTCACCACTAATCGTGGTATGAAACCATTGAATTTTTTGCTGTTCAAGCTGTTTGATAAGCTTGTTCCACTGTGCTGTTTGATAGAAAGATGAACTGCCGGTGATTAGTAGAAGACGTTGACCATAGTGTTTAATTTTTTCCGGTAAGCGAGCAATGCTACCTGAACCAAATTCAATTCTTGGAAAAAGGGATAAGCTAAAGGGTTGATTAAACATAATATTCCAGTGTATAGGCTGACTTAATAGAATCTTTCTCTATTTTATTCGGCATTAGGGTTTTATCTGATTGAAAATTTAAACACTTCGTGCATCATAATATCATTATCTTCTAATAAAGCTTGTACTTGACAAGTTTTTCTAGAATAAGAAATATACTCTAAAAGTCTGGCGCTTAAAAGTGATTCATTTCGCAATGAAATGATATTGTTTTACAGCGAGTAGTCATTAAGTTGAAAAAGGATAGAACATTGAAGATTTGTGTTATTGGTGGAACTGGTTTTGTCGGAACTCATCTGATCACTAAGCTGGTTAGTCTGGGACATTCGATTAAGGTCATTACACGCAGACCTGAGCGCCATCGTCATTTAAAAACTTTGCCGACAGTTAAAATGCTCAGTATTGATTTTTTTGGTAATAAAATACTGGAACGTCAGATAGATACCTATGATGTCGTTATTAATCTGGCAGGAGTTCTGAATCCACAAGGTAATAATTCTTTTTCACACGTTCATGAAAAAGTGGCACTAAGAATAGCAGAAGCGACCAAAGCGGTAGGCACGCCCAGGTTATTGCATATGAGTGCTCTGAATGCAGATGAAAAAGCTTCTAGCAAGTACCTGCGCTCAAAGGGGCGTGCTCAGAAAGGACTGCTTGAGATAGAAGGAATTAATACTACCACCTTTTCTCCCTCAGTTATTTTTGGTGCAGGGGATAGTTTCTTTAATCGTTTTGCACAATTGTTGAGTATTATGCCCGGTTATTTTCCACTGACTTGCGCGAATGCCCGTTTTGCCCCTATCTATGTCGGTGATGTTGTTGATGCCTTTATCAATAGCCTTAATAAGACTGAAACCTATGGCAAAAACTATAATTTATGTGGTCCTGAATCTTTTTCTTTACGAGAATTAGTCAGCTATACCGCACAACAAATTGATAACCATTGCGTCATTATTCCCCTGAATAATTTCTTTTCAAAACCCCTGGCAATGTTTATGGGGCTATTTCCCGGTGCCCCTATTACTCTGGACAATTACAATAGTATGCTGGTTGACAGTGTTTGTTCAAATTCAGACCAGAGTGAAACTATTAGTGAGCTGGCTCTTAAATTACACAGTATTGAAAGTATTGTGCCGCAATATTTGTCAGGCAAAGATTTTGCAGGTCAGATGGATTATTTAAGAAAAAAATCACAACGTTAATGTTTTTGTAATATATCCTGTAAATAGGCTGAATAACTATTCCATTGTGATATTTTTTGACATAGGATGTCATTCTCAAGCTATAAAGTATACAGAATGAATTGTTATGATAATTTATAAAGTTGGTGGTGCTGTCAGAGATAAGCTGTTAAAAAGAAAAGTGGTGGATCATGACTATGTTGTTGTGGGTGCCACTGTAGAAGAGATGTTGGCACAAGGCTATACACCTGTAGGTAAAGATTTTCCTGTTTTTTTACATCCAGAGACTCATGATGAATCTGCTCTTGCACGAACAGAGCGAAAAGTAGCTAAAGGCTATCATGGCTTTGAGTTTCATGCTGATGCCAGTGTGACCCTTGAAGATGATTTATTGCGTCGTGATCTGACCATCAATGCCATTGCTGAAGATGAACAGGGTGTTCTCTATGATCCCCATCAGGGAATTGCAGATCTTAATAATCGTATTTTAAGACATGTCTCTCCAGCATTTGCTGAAGATCCCTTACGTGTACTGAGAGTAGCACGCTTTGCTGCACGCTTTGCTGATTATGGTTTCACCATTGCTGATGAAACCATGGTTATGATGCAATGTCTGGTGGAGCATGATGAAGTAGATGCTCTGGTGGCTGAACGTGTCTGGCAGGAAGTTGAAAAAGCACTGGCCGATGATAATCCCCGGATATTTTTCCAGGTGCTGAGACAATGTGGTGCCTTAGCACGTCTGTTTCCAGAAATAGAACAGCTATTTGGTGTGCCGCAAAGCAAACAATGGCATCCTGAAATTGATACCGGCATCCATACTATGATGGTTCTGGAACAATCAGCACGATTAACTAAAGAACCCGTGGTTCGCTTTGCCGCTTTAGTGCATGATCTGGGTAAGGGTATAACGCCTAAAGATGAATGGCCTAAACATATTGCTCATGAATCCCGTGGTGTTCCTTTGGTCGAAGCTGTTTGTCAACGTTTGAAAGTGCCCAAACACTATAGTGCTCTGGCTTTATTAGTAACGGAATTTCATTTAAATTACCATCGTATTAACGAGTTAAAAAATTCAACAGTGGTGAGCTTATTATCCCGTCTGGATGCTTTTCGCCGTCCTGAACGCTTTGAACAGTTTATTCTGGCCTGTGAAGCAGATGCTAAAGGAAGAACGGGTTATGAAAATAGTTCAGATGAGAAGTCACAGCGTTTTAGAGAATTTTTTCAGGCAGCTAATCAGGTTAATACGGCTGAAATTGTGGCTCAGGGGTTTAAAGGTGCGGAAATTGCTGAGCAATTAAGAATTAAGCGTATTGCAGCAATAAGAGCCTATAAAAAAAATAATGGTCACTTGTCATAAACATTCTCTAGCCAAAAAAATAGTTTTTATGAATTAGTCAAAGTCGGGGTTTTTCCAGGTTTCCGGTTTCATTTTTTCTTTAGGAGGGGATAATCGGGACACGTAATCCAATACTGCCTTCGTCTCTTTTCGAGAAAACGCCTGAATTTGTCTTACCATTTCGGGATTAGCATTTCTTCGCTTATTAAACTTTATCCATTCAAACTGTCTTAATAAATAGTGATAATGCTGGCCATGAATTCGAGGATAGAATTTTTCACTATTACCTTCGCCATTAACACCATGACAAGTGGTATAATGCTGCGTATATAATTGCTTCCCTAAAGAAAGTTCATCACCACGACCAACGCCATTGTTGCTTGTCATGGGTAATTTTTCAATATAGGCGGTCACATCTGCTACTGACTGAGCACCACCGATTTCTTCAGCTAAGGCAAAGGGATACATTGATGGATTGTCTCTGTTTAACTGACGGATATCAGTTAATTAAAACACTTTGGTGCTGGCCTGATATTTGCGGATAGGTGCCATCGGGCATTCCCCAACCTTCAGGCAAATGACATGCTGAACAAATTTCATACACCTCTCTACCATTATCGAGATTGGGTATAAGAGTTAATGCTTTTTCTTTTTCAATATTATGCTCATTCCAAGCCCAGGAGTTGGAAAATACCAGGCAGGTAAGTAGTCAGCCCTGAAAAACATATTATCTATTTGAAATGTAAGGAATTATCCCTATTTTTGAGTGACCAGATCGACCAGAAATGTT
>JAHXIM010000333.1 GCA_025655635.1 gamma proteobacterium symbiont of Lucinoma myriamae
TATTATAACATTTCTAGTCGATCTGGTCACTCAAAAATAGGGATAATTCCTTACATTTCAAATAGATAATATGTTTTTCAGGGCTGACTAAGTAATATTCAGTATAGAAAAAATAGTAGAATAACAACAGGGTTTATTAATAGATAATTAAAAGAAATTCAAAAACCGTATGATACTTGAATCTCAAACGTTCTTTTATTTTTATTTCTAATTTTAATGATTGCACGACAAATTTTTAAATGGAAATAATTTCATTATCAATTGACCATCATAATCATTAGTAGTTGATTGAGAAATGTTTATGACTTGTGATAGTACCGATATTATGCTGGTTGGCTCAGGTGCAATGAGTTCAACTCAGGGTTCGTTACTGAAACAAATAATGCGTTTAACATTAATTCCGAATTTGAAACAAACCTGCAATTCTGGTCATATATGGTCGAACAAAAGCTTTTATCTGCACCTGAGAACGTTATTAATCCAGTACTTCATATAAGTTTTGTCTGGGGTGAAGAAAATGTTGATTTTCTGACAAAACACTACAAACAACTTCATAGACTAAGAGTGATTAAGTTTACATTGATAGCCCAAGTGCAGAGCTAATTAATTTTATTTGGGCATCAATGTGCATTTTGTGACTGCCTTCTGCGGGAGCTGCCATTTCAGGTCTGGATGCTACAACCAGAGGTAAGGATATGTCGTTCTTAATCAGTAAGTTTAACAGTCGGGGCTGAATGTTTAACCATGCTCCCTGATTTAACGGTTCCTCCTGACACCAGATACATGTTGTAGCAGAGCTATATGGCTTTAGAATTTCTCCCAGAACTTCTTCAGATAATGGATACAATTGTTCGACACGGATAAATGCGATATTTTTCAAACCTTCTTTCAGACGTTTTTCCAATAATTCATAATAGATTTTGCCGCTGCAAAGTACTATTCGTTCGATTTCTTCAGGGACTAACGTTGTATCTGTTTCATCTATTATCGTTTGAAATCCCTTGTCGGTATATTCCTCAATGCTGCTGACGGCAAGAGGGTGACGTAACAGGCTCTTAGGTGCCATAACAATTAATGGTTTGCGAAAACGGCGTATCATCTGCCGTCTCAGCATATGAAATACTTGAGCAGGAGTTGTAGGGATACAGACCTGCATATTGTTCTGAGCACATAATTGCAGATAACGTTCAAGACGGGCTGATGAATGTTCTGGTCCCATGCCTTCATAACCATGTGGTAAAAGCATTACAAGTCCATGTAACAAACCCCATTTTTGTTCTGCTGAACTGATGAATTGATCAATAACGACTTGAGCGCCATTTGCAAAATCACCAAACTGTGCTTCCCAAATAACTAATATATCTGCTTCTGTTGTGGCATAGCCATATTCAAAAGCAAGTACTGCTTCTTCTGACAATAATGAATCAATGACAGTAAATGATGACTGATCTTCTGTGATATGCTGCAGTGGAATATAGCTCTCACCATTTTCCTGATGGTGAAAGACTGCATGACGATGAAAGAATGTGCCACGACCACAGTCTTCACCTGAGAGTCGTATAGGAAAACCTTCCTGCAGTAACGCGGCATAGGCAAGGTTCTCACCAAAGCCCCAGTCAGTGGGTAATTCAGCTGCGGCCATTTTTGCCCGTTTGTTAACTATACTGGCAACCCGTGCATTCATTTTAAAATCATCGGGAGTGATAGTCAGCTGTTTTCCAAGAGCAGTGAAGCGTTCTCTGCTTATTAAGGTATTAGCAGGACAGTCCCAACTGGCATCTTTAAATCTTCCCCAGTTAACTGGAAATTCTTGTATCAGTGTGGATTTCTCCAATAAGTGAGGAACGGTAGGAACACCATTATCCAATGATTCACGATATTCCTGAATCAAATCTTGAACTTCACCGGGCTGAATAATTCCATCTTTGATGAGTTGTTGTGCATAACGAGTCTGTGTTGTTTCTAAGGCTCTTATTTTATTGTACATCAGAGGCTGTGTTGCTGATGGTTCATCTGCTTCATTATGTCCATGACGCCGATAACAGACGAGATCAATAAATACATCTTTATTAAATGTATTACGATAATCCACGGCAATTTTAGTGATACTAATCACAGCTTCTGGTCTGTCACCATTAACATGAAAAACAGGAGCATTCACCATTTTTGCTAAATCTGTGCAATACTCGGAGGAACGCGTATCACTGACTGTATTGGTGGTGAAACCTATTTGATTATTAATAACTATGTGTATTGTTCCATGAGTTCTATAGCCGCGTGTTTGAGACATATTCAGGGTTTCCATATTCACCCCTTGTCCCGCTATGGCTGCATCACCATGTATAACAATTGGAACAACCTGTTTACCTGGGTTTGAATGTCGTCGATCTTGTCTGGCTCTAACAGCACCTTCAACAACGGGGCCGACAATTTCAAGATGGGAAGGGTTGAATGCTAATGCCAGATGTACAGGCCCCCCCGGTGTTGACATGTCAGAAGCAAAACCAAGATGATATTTCACATCTCCGGTACAGCCATTATTTTTGGCATTACCTTCAAACTCTTTGAATAAAAGTGCAGGTGATTTGCCCATAATATTGATCAGTACATTTAAGCGTCCACGATGTGCCATACCAAGTACTATTTCATTGACGCCATTTGTACCTGCATGTTGAATCAGTGCATCCAATAAAGGAATAAGACTATCACCACCTTCAAGAGAGAAACGTTTTTGACCCACATATTTAGTGTGCAGATAGTGTTCAAGGCCTTCTGCTGCAATAAGTTTTTTCAGGATGTTTTTTTTATCATCGGATGAAAACTTGACATGCTGTTGACGGTTTTCAAGTCGTTTTTGTAACCAGCGTTTTTCTTCTACACTGGACATATACATATATTGTGCGCCGATAACATCACAGTAACTATGTTCGAGCTGTTCAATAATATCGTTCAGAAGCATTTCATCCCGGGCAAATAACGAACCTGTATTAAATTCTTTAGATAAATCATCTTCTTTGAGATCATGATACTGGAGTGTTAATTCAGGAATTTCAGATGTGTCTGAATTGTTAATGCTGAGTTCATCAAGAGGGTTTGTAATGGCTTTTTTATGTCCGGAGAAACGGTAGCTATTGATTAATTGCAATACTTTGACTTGTTTTGCATTTTTTATTTCTATTGAGCATTGCTCAATGTGATTTTCTTGCTGATGATAAGGTAATTGTCTGTTTTGCAAAGCCAGTGTTTTAAAGTGAGCTCGTACATCGGAGTGAATTGCTTCTGTATTAGGGGCATCATGACTTAAACTTGAAAAAAAAGATTGCCAGCTTGAGGATATTGTTTCAGGATCCCTTAGATAGCTTTCATAGAGTGATTCCAGATAGATTATATTATTAGCATCGAGTAGAGAATCATCACAAATATCATCAATATTTGAGTCTGATTTTGAATTTATTTTTTTCATCTTGAATCTTCTGAGTAAAGAACTTTAATGTAAGTGTCGCTACTAATTTATAATCTAGCACAACTTTCTACTTGTCTCAGTAACTATTAGTGATGAATGTCAAATATTAGTACAAAGCATTAACTTTTCATATAATATCAGGGAAAGCTGTTTACAACTATTTTTTTTAAAAATGGGAGACTGTCTCATAAGTTTCAATCATTGATACGAACATTTTGTGACGGTTTGCAGGGGGAACCCAAGATGG
>JAHXIM010000561.1 GCA_025655635.1 gamma proteobacterium symbiont of Lucinoma myriamae
AAGAACCAAAGCTCGTACTTCAAGAACCAAAGCTCGTACTTCAAGAACCAAAGCTCGTACTTCAAGAACCGCTAATACGTTTAACTGTTTGAATCTATTCCTTTTTTAACGTTTTTTTTGCCCTGTAACTCTTTTAACATATATAACATTAATAACTAAAAAAAAATCAAAAGCAAAAAATCAAAAGATTAAATTAGTCTCTAGCTTTCCCTTAATTCAACTTATATAGTAAACGGGCTACACTCTAGCCCAACTAAATTAAAATATTCATAATCAAAAAATATTTAATCCTAAAATCAAAAACAACCCCCTGAGTCGCTACGCTCCCACCCCCAAGGGGGCTTTCTACGCTTCGCTAATTCTGTAGATCCAATCATCCAGGGAATCAGCTTCGCACCAAGGAAAAAGATTTAGAGTTCCTAAGCAACAAAAAGACGTTGCTAATGATCTCTAAATCGTGCAGTAGCTCGACTCAAATCACCTTTTTTGGATTTATATTAACAAAAGAAAATCTCTAGTTATAAAAGAGGTTGTTTTTGTGCTTATTTGTAGCGTCTAAGCTCATTGTAAATTTTTTTTTACCTATTAAGCAATCTTTTCTATCAGTAAAATAAAAGTATCTAAAAAGAGCTTACAGAGCGTTTTAAAAGATAAGAACGCCAAGGAAAGAAAATCAAGGCAGTAGACTTTGATATGTAGCTTTTTCAGGCAGGTTCTGTTCTGAGATGGAAATAGTAAATTTACCATGTTACAGTAATACAGTAATTTATAATAACTACTGTATTACTGTAAATTATTATTGATTTTACTGTAAATACTGTTACACTATAATTGTAGGTAAAGTTAAAATATTTTTTTAGAAGGGAGTTTGAAATGGTTGCAGCAGTTATTAGTCAAGAAGATGTGAACCAGGTTTGTATTGAATTAAGTGCAACAGGTAAAAACGTCAATATATCTACCGTGTTTGATGTTTTGGGAAAAGGGGGGCCGAATACAATCAAGAAATATATTGCTGTTTGGCGTGATACTCAGACTGATGATGAATCAGGAAAGGATCTTGCGACTATTAGCCAGGACTTGCCAGAGGCTTATACTAATCAGGTGATGATACTTGGTAAAACTCTTTTTAATGCAGCAGAGCAGGAGATGCAAGCTACTGTCACACGGATTAATGCCGAGAAAGAAGAAGCGATCGCCAAAGCTGAAGAAGAATTGAAAGAGGTGGCCGATGTTGCTGAACAGTTAAACTCAAAGAACAATGAGCTTGAAAAAAAATTAACTGAACATAAAGCTATTAGTGATACAAAATTAGATGAATCACTGGCAAATATTGCTAACCTTAATCAAGATATTGATAACAAAGATCAGGAGCTGAGAAAATTAGAAAGTACCACTATCAAACAAAGTTCTGAAATAGAGAGTTTGACGATTACTATTAGAAATAAAGAAATACTGGTTGAAGAAGCTAATAAAAAGCAGGTAGGTACACAAAAGGCACTTAATGATAGTGAGAGTAAATTATCATCAACTCAGACAGAACTTAAAATTCTAATGGCTACAGCTCAGGAAAAAGAGAAATATTCTAAGGTAAAAATAGAAGAGGCGACGGTAACAATTAATGATCTTCAGCAAGATTTAAAAGATAAAAATAATCAATTGAAGGTGGCTTTGGCTAGTGAAAGTAAACTTCAGCATGATATATCAACATTAAATATAGAACTTTTAAATATTACTAAAAAACATCAATCAGCGATTAAAGAAATAAAACTTGAACATGAAAACTCTTATGAATTTATTGAAAAGACTTTTCAGGAAGATAAAAAAAGTTTGAAAGAAAATATTACTGAATTAAAAACTGAGCTGCGTCATTCAAATAATGAACTCATTAAAGAAGGTCGGATATCAGGGGATATGAAGGGGCAAATGATTCAACTTGAAAAACAATTAAAAGGAGCAATTGAAAAGTTGGAAGTTAAAAAGCCAGTTGTATCAAAGAAGAAAGCTGTTACAAAAAATAAAACATAAGGTTAGGTTGACCACATTGAAATGAATGGTAATGAAGATTATTAAAGAGGAATCCATAAATAAATTTTACGCCCAAAAAATGATATTATTTTTATATTTTAGCCGCTAAAATTATTTTAAATAATGCTTGTAGTATAGGACGCCCTATATTAAAATATCTCTAACAGTTAAGAAAACTTAGGAGATTGAAAAATGATTACATTAATTGATAGTTCTGATAGTACAAAATATAAACTAACGGACAATGAGTTTAGAGCTATTTATGTGCTTGTTTCTGATTGCTTGAATAATATGGGAGGGGATCGTCCTTCTGATATTTATGACGATCCTCTAACGTGGACTGATCATGAAGTGCTTTTTGATACAGGTAATTGGTCAAGAGAAGAAGCTAAAGGTACTTATGGTGCATTGGATAAAAAAGGTCTGATTTTTATTGATAGAGATTCTACGGAAGTTCGTTATGAAGATATGGTAAATGAATTTGTCTTTGATATGTTTGAAGAGATTTGGGACACGACTTCCGATAACCAATTATTAAAGGGCTTGATTGATTGATCTTTGTATCTTGTGGCTCCCAATACTGGCTTCAGCCTGGCCAGCTCGGGCAGCACCCCAGAATGATAGCAAAACGGCTTGTGCTCGGGTGAACCAGGGAAAGCTTTTGCTATCATTTTAACAAAGGACGTTAAAGTTTTAACTTCCTTATTCACCCACTCATTTT
Organism: gamma proteobacterium symbiont of Lucinoma myriamae; assembly: GCA_025655635.1. Classification (GTDB taxonomy): domain Bacteria; phylum Pseudomonadota; class Gammaproteobacteria; order GRL18; family GRL18; genus GRL18. The sequence goes on from JAHXIM010000561.1 coordinate 2,747, forward strand.
TTATTATCATTGTGAAAGCTAATTTCGTAGGTTTTATAATTAGCTTCAAGCCAATCAGCCCATTTATTAGCTTTTTTCATTAAATCGTATCTGTAAATGTGATTATATTTTGGCGTTCGAGAGTGATAGTTAGATGCTTTAGTCCAAAGATCACCTTTATCATTTTTGATATGGCCATGAATACGCCAGGCAGCGAGTTGGTAAGGATAACAGCCTGGAGCAGCTACATCAGCAGCTGTTATTCCATATTTTTTTAAATCGTTAAGGTAGGCTGTATTGAATTGTAATGGCCCAACATCATGGGTATTACTTTTTTTGTTTTTTACCCATTGACCTGGTTTACCACCTTCTTTTTCTGCAATAGCCAACATAATATTAGCTGGAATTTTATATTTTACCGCAGCAGAAATAGAACAGGTTATACGTTCCTGCTCTAATGGTGGTAAATTTGGAAGGTCTATCATGCTATTTCCAGAGGTTTAGGCATTCTACCCCACGACCTAAATCCTGATTCCATTGAGGTTTTTTAATTTGTTCATAGCATCTTCCACCAACTTTTTCTATTGGTTTTTTTTGCCAAGGGAAATTATTAGCATTACACTGAACTTCATCATAGCAATAACCTGAAGGATTAATTTTAACAGGGAGTGATCCAAGTCGTGTAAATGAATGACCATAATAACTGACACAATAGCTGGGTAAAGTACTTGTCTGAGTTACATTGCCATCCCAATCAAATTTCGGGTTTAACATATCTAATAAATCTGGCTTATCACATCGAAATGCTCCAGAGGCTAAAACATCTTTAAGACCTGAGTCATTATTGTCAGGGCAAATATCAAGAAACTTTCTTCTTTTCTTAAAGGTATCTTTCCATTTCTTTGCTTTTAAACTTTTAAAATAATTAAGTGCAGGATCGCATTCATTAGGTGGACTTCCACTGGTTAAAC
>JAHXIM010000131.1 GCA_025655635.1 gamma proteobacterium symbiont of Lucinoma myriamae
CAATTTGATCAGGAACAATTAAATTACAATTAATGTTGTACGATAATCTATCAATTCATGATGATTATCTTTTTTCAGGATCGACTACTTACCTTGTAATTGGCTTTGTCGTTAGTAAATGGATTTATGTCCATAGGAGAATTTTATGGCCGTTGAAATTAAGACACCCACCTTACCAGAATCAGTTGCTGACGCACTTGTTGTCAGTTGGCTGAAAAAACCGGGTGAACAAGTTGCATTAGATGAGATTCTTGTCGAAATAGAAACCGATAAAGTCATACTTGAAATCCCTTCCCCGCTCAATGGTGTACTTGAATCCATTGTTGAAAAAGATGGTGCAACAGTCATTAGTGAACAGTTGCTGGGTTATATAAAAGAAGGCACTGTGAATAAAAATGAGCAGTCAGATATTCCTGATATTATTGAAAATAATTCTGATAAAGAAACAAAGACAACGATTAACGCACAGACCAGTCCCGCTGTTCGTAAGGAATTGAGAGAAAATAATTTAAATTCTGCAGATATTACTGGTTCGGGTAAAAACGGTCGAATCCTTAATGAGGATGTTCAAGCAGTAGTCCAATCTGCTTCATCTGCCAGCACAGAATCCATTTCTATAAACAACGACGTTAATACAGACGGCCGTATTGAACAACGAGTACCAATGACTCGCTTGCGTAAACGCATTGCCGAACGTTTACAAGAAGCCTCTCAATCAACTGCTATGTTAACCACATTTAATGAAGTCAATATGCAGCCATTGATGGATATGCGCAATCAATATAAAGAGCTGTTTGAAAAAACACATAATGCTCGTCTCGGTTTTATGTCGTTATTTGTTAAGGCATCAACAGTTGCCTTGCAGCGTTTTCCTGAAGTCAATGCATCCATTGATAAAGATGACATTATTTATCATAGTTATTGCGATATTGGTATTGCAGTTTCATCACCTCGCGGTCTTGTTGTGCCAATCCTGCGAAACACTGAACATATGAGCATGGCTCAGGTTGAATCTAACATTGCAGGTTTTGCAGTGAAGGCTAAAGAGGGCAAATTAACTATGGACGAACTCAGTGGTGGTACATTTACAATTACCAATGGCGGAGTGTTTGGCTCTTTGTTTTCCACACCTATTTTAAATCCTCCACAAAGCGCCATACTCGGTATGCATGGTATTAATAAACGTGTCGTTGTCGAAAATGATGAGATGGTTATCAGACCCATGATGTATCTGGCACTTTCCTATGACCACAAGATAATTGATGGTCAAAGTGCAGTTCTGTTTCTCAAAACAATTAAGGAACTGGTTGAAAATCCACAGCGAATCCTTCTAGAGGTATAGGAGAGCATAATGCCTGACAAACATGTGACAGATAAATATGATGTAATTGTTATCGGTGGAGGTCCCGCTGGTTATGTAGCTGCCATACGTTGTGCTCAATTAGGCATGACAACTGCTTGTATTGATAAATGGATAAATAAAGATGGAAAACCTGCCCTGGGTGGAACCTGTCTAAATGTCGGCTGTATTCCATCTAAAGCTTTATTGGAAGATTCAGAACAATTTGAACACATAAGCAAACATAGCATTGAGCATGGGATTACAGTTAAAAATGTGAAAATGAATATTGCTGCAATGATTGAACGCAAAGATAAGATAGTGACTGAACTTACAGCCGGCATTGCTCAATTATTCAAAGCAAATAAAATTGCATGGCTACCAGGAAAAGGGACTTTACTGACAGATAAAAAAGTCAGTGTTGAGTCCTTAGACGGAGATGAATCCACACTATATCAAGCTGATAATATCATTATTGCAACCGGATCTTCACCCGTTGAATTAGCCTGTGCACCTCTGACTGATGAACGTATTGTTGATAATGAAGGCGCCTTAAATTGGCAAAGTGTTCCAAAACGATTAGGAATTATTGGTGCAGGGGTGATTGGCCTTGAGTTAGGGAGTGTCTGGAGACGTCTGGGGGCTGAAGTTGTTATTCTGGAAGCCATGGATGATTTTCTGGCTGCGGCTGATGCACAAGTTTCCAGGCATGCTAAACGTGAACTGGATAATCAGGGACTGGATATTCGTCTTGGTTCCCGTATTACTAATACAAAACTAAATGTTAATGACCTGCTGGTGGAATATACCGATAAGAAAGGTGAGCAGCAACTTACGGTCGATCGACTGATTGTCTCTGTAGGACGAAAACCCAATACTTACGGAGTTGTGTCAGATAACCTTGGTTTGAAATTTGATAAGCACAATTACATTGATGTTAATGATAACTGTGAAACCAATATTCAGGGTGTCTACGCCATTGGTGATGTAGTCAGAGGACCAATGCTGGCGCACAAGGCATCGGAAGAAGGCGTTGCAGTTGCAGAACGAATTAACGGTCAAAAACCACATATTGATTATAACAATTGTCCCTGGGTGATTTATACCCATCCGGAAATTGCCTGGGTAGGTAAAACCGAAAAACAACTTAAAAAAGCAGGCATTAACTATCGTTCTGGTGTTTTTTCATTTGTCGCCAATGGCAGAGCAAAGGCCATGAACCAGGCATCCGGTTTTGTAAAAATACTGGCTGATGAGCAAAGCAATCGAGTATTAGGCGTACACATTGTGGGTCCGGCGGCATCTGAATTGATTGGCCAGGCCGTGATAGCAATGGAAAGTGAAAATACCTCAGAAGATATTGCCCGAACTATTTTTGCACATCCTTCACTTTCAGAAAGTATCCATGAAGCAGCTTTGGCAGTTAATGCCAGGGCTATTCATTCTGTAAACCGGAAATAATAAATATAAAAAAAATAATACGCATTTTCTGTCCTTAATCCTATTTAAAACACTATCAACGCATTCAGTGTATTTTACTTCGTCTGAAATAAGCAATGACCAAATTTTTTTGTACTTCTTACTGCAACTCAGTTAGAAATATACTTTCATTATAAGAAATTATTCCATTTATAAATATTCATATAAAATAGGTAAACATATTAAATTGTATTATCTTGAGTTATTTAACAGGCTTGCGCTGATAATCAAGCAGTTTATTGGCAAAATATCTGTCACCAAGTTCTGGATCAATTAGTTTTCCTTCAATGTCTACCAATGGCATGTCATACTCATTCCAGCCACGAAGTCCGGTCTTCAGCGAGGAAACATTATCATATCCCATTTGCAACAAAGTAAAGGCTGCAAAAATACTTCGACTCCCGGAGCGGCACACGATAACAATCTGTCTGTTACGCGCCTCAACCAATTCAGGTTCGGTTTCCTCATGATCCCATTCCACTGCAGTTTCCAGAATACCACGCGGTACATGTAGTGAATTATCGATATGCATGGTATCGTACTCCTGATTTTCACGTACATCAAGGAACAAAATGTCATCCCCCTTATCCAGCTTTTTTTCAATATCCCAGGGGAAGTATTCTTTAATCTGGGGAGCAATTTGTGCTACCAGATCCTTATAGGTGATGATTTTCATATTATTATCTATCTCTTAAAGAAGTTTATCAGTTAGTAATTAATAACATCTGTTCACATTTTCAAGCAGAAAACTAAATTTAAGCTTTTGATGGATGTATCGTAAACGTCAATTAAAACCCACCTTCACAATTAGTTTCAGTCAGGTCAGACTATGATCTTCAATTCGCAATCCGGAGATATAAATG
>JAHXIM010000287.1 GCA_025655635.1 gamma proteobacterium symbiont of Lucinoma myriamae
ATTTGATCAGGAACAATAAAATTACAATTAATGTTGTACGATAATCTATCGATTCATGATGATTATCTTTTTTCAGGATCGACTACTTAATTTTAAATAGGTTAAATCTGTGTCTACTATAAATTCAAATTCCGCTGCTTCAAATAAACAACACTGGTATAAAAGCCCGTTATTACTTGGCTGGTTATTTTTGGTTATGACTGCGATGGCCGGTACTATTTATATGGTGATACAAGCTAATAGCGGCTTCCCAGGCCTGGTCGTTGATGATTTCTATGAACGTGGCCAGAATTATGAAGAAAATATTCATAAAAAAATAGCAGATAATGAGAAGTGGGATACTGAGTTTACAATATCTGCTGTTCATCAGAATAAACCCGTAACCATTAATTTTACCATCAAAGATAAAGCCGGAGTATTAAGTCCGGTTGAGAAGATAACCTTGTTTGCTTATCGTCTATCTGATGCAAAACAAGATTTTTCAGTACCGATGACACTGGCTGAAGACAAAACAAATTATCAGGCAACGATGACCTTTGTTAGTAAAGGTAAATGGGACTTATTGGCAAGTGCAGTAATTGATGGTATAGAAGTGAATTATGCCAAAAGAATATTTGTGAAAGACTAAGTGACTAAAACATACGATAATTGTGACCATTGTCATTTACCCTTACCAGAAGGTGAACAAATAAGTTCTACTATTAATGGTCAGCAAATGCATTTTTGCTGTCATGGTTGTCAGACAGTCTGTGAAACCATTTATGATGCCGGTATGGGTGGTTTTTATCAGAGAACCGTCGAAGGTGAAACATTACAGCCGCCGCCCGAAATTGACAGTCAATTAGAAGTTTATGATTTAGATGATGTGCAGCGTGAGTATGTCGATGATTTAGGTGAGATACGTGAAATTCATCTTTTAGTTGAAGGCATACACTGTGCAGCCTGTGTCTGGCTTATTGAGCGACGACTTAATGCTGAGGCTGGTGTCATTGATGCAGCGGTCAATTTGAGTGCAAAAAAACTTCGCCTAAAGTGGGATAATCGGGAAATAAAGCTGTCACAGCTTATGCATTATCTTGGGCAAATCGGATATGCCGCAGTACCCTTTGATCCCGAAGCTGCGGAAGGACAGATAAAAAGACAAAATCGACAATTATTATTCCGTTTGTCTTTTGCCGGCTTTGCGGCGATGAACCTTATGTGGATCTCTATTGCTCTGTATGCCGGAGCTGATGAAGGCAAATATAAAGAATTATTTTATTGGCTGGGCCTTGGCCTTTCAACTCCAACCTTACTTTATTCAGGTTATCCTTTTTATCGTGGGGCAATTACCGGTCTTGTCAATCGTCATCTGACCATGGATTTGCCTATTGCCATAGGCGCAACCATTACCTATCTTTACTCATGTTATGTGGTGATCGGCGGCTCTGAGATTGCTCACGTCTATTTTGATACGGTTGTTAATTTTATCTTTGTCATATTGACAGGACGTTATCTGGAAGCAATGTCTAAACGTCTGGCAGTACAGTCAACACAGCGTTTATTTGATCTGCAGCCTAAAATTGCCACCTTAATACAGGATGGTGAGGCATCAATTGTACCCGTCAGCGTGATTAAAGAAGCTGATCTGATATTGGTTAAGGCAGGTGAGAAAATACCTGTTGATGGTGTGATTATTAAAGGCGAAGCTGTTATCGACGAATCCATGTTAACCGGTGAGTTTTTACCTGTGGCAAAGTTTATGGATGATAAAGTTTCAGCAGGAACAACCAATAAAGATGGCGTATTGACCATACAAGTGAGTCAAACACTAAAAAATACCGCATTAGGAAAAATTATACATCTGGTTGATGAAGCACAGTCAACCAAAGCACCGATTCAATGTACAGCTGATCGTATTATTCCATGGTTTGTCTCTATTACCTTAATCCTTGCGACGTTAACATTTATGTTCTGGGTTGGTGATAATATTGAAGTTGCCCTGATGGCAGCGACATCAGTGTTGATTATTACCTGCCCGTGTGCATTTGGTTTAGCAACCCCGATGGCTATTGCTGTGGCAACCGGTGTGGGGGCAAGGATGGGGGTACTGGTTAAACATGGTGCGGTACTGGAAATATTATCATCGATACGTCATTTTGTCTTTGATAAAACCGGTACACTGACACAGGGCAAGATGCTGGTGAGTACTTTTTATTGCACTGATCTCAATGATGCTGCGAAAAATATCCAGAAAATTGTACCCTCTGATGAATCGATTGAGCAATTATCAGAGTCTCAAAATAAAATAGTAAATCTTGCTTGTTTTTTAGAAAGTCACTCAGAACATATGATTGCTAAAGCTATCGTTAATCTGGGACAGCAATATGGATTGACCCGAAAAGTAAAACTGGAAAAAATTAAAGTACAGGCGGGTTCAGGCATCTCAGCAGAGCATATGTATAGCCAGCAACAGAGTCAAAAAATTGCAATCGGTACACTGGAATGGATTAAGCAATTAGCCGCAAAAGAAGATATATCGATCCTATGCTCACAACTTGAAACAAAAATGCAGGAATACCATCGTTTAGGCTGCACAGTCGTTTATGCCTGGCTTGAAGGGGAATCCATTTGTGCATTTGTTGTAGAAGATAAATTACGTCCCGATGCTGGCGATATTATTGAACAAATGCACCAACAGAACTTCAAACTAACACTGCTCAGCGGCGATAAGCAGGAAGTGGCCGATTATATGGCTGAAAAACTGGGTATCGAAGAAGTGATTGCCGAGGTGATGCCTGATGGCAAGGATAAAGTCATCCAGCAAAAGCAACAGCAAGGTAACTTAATCGCCATGGTAGGTGATGGTATTAATGATGCTCCGGCATTAGTCAGAGCTGATGTGGGTATTGCCATGGGCTCAGGCACGGATGTTTCAATTGATAGTGCCGATGTTATTCTGGTTAATGGTGAATTAGAAAAGATTCCACTGGCTGCAGAACTGTCTCGAGCGACATTAACAACAATCAAACAGAATATCAGCATTTCGATTGTGTATAATATCATTATGGTACCGTTAGCGATGGCAGCCATGATTACGCCGTTGGTAGCTGCCATTTCAATGCCTTTGAGCTCGTTACTGGTCATTGGCAATGCCGCAAGAATACGCTGGCGCTTTAAAGATAAATAACAGGTAGAGAAAATGGATGTAATATATGGTTTGATTCCAAGTATGATTATTATTGGTATTATTTTAGTTGTGATCTTATTCTGGGCGATTAAATCCGGGCAATTTGATGATCTTGAAGGTGATGCCAGCCGAATTTTGATGGATGAGGATTTAACTGTGGAAAAAAGACAGGAAAAAAAACCAGAAGAAAATACTGCTCAGGAAAAAGATTTATCAGAAAAAAATAATCAGGATAAAGCAGACAAATCAATAAAAACTCGCTAGTATTAACAGTTAAGGATAAATAACAAGAGAACAAATATCCATTTAAATATCATTATGATTGGGATTAAACTTAATCAATCATTGATTTAAATACTATTTATAAATAAACAAGGATTTCATAAGGGGTCTTATATGAGAAAAATGGTTGTTCTCCGCTTTGATGAGTGAGGTTTTATCCAAAATAGAACATACTCTGCTCATCAGGAATGGAGGTTTGCCTGATTTTTAGTT
>JAHXIM010000200.1 GCA_025655635.1 gamma proteobacterium symbiont of Lucinoma myriamae
ACCAATTACTTAGTTTCCACTTAAAAAAGTGTTCATTTAGAGCTCTGTGATTAAGGTTGAGTTGAGTTGACATGACTGATTCTGCCTTAATCTCCCGCTGTCTTTAGATCACATAAAGTGTATCTCTTATTCCTCACTTCAAGCAGTCTCATCAGCCATTTAGCTTTTGCACAAAGGTATTAATATTTTGTGCTTTTAACTGTTTTTTAATAGCATTTATCTTTTGCTCATCTGTACTGGGACCTACTCGCACCCGATACATTTTTTGACCATTACTTTGAATTACCTGAATATTTGATTCAACGCCAATAAATGCCAGTCGAGCTTTCATTGCATCAGCTTTAGTCAGCTCTTTAAATGCGCCGACCTGCAGCTGATAAAGTGATATGACAGCCGGGTTTTTATTCTTTACTGCTGTTGCTTCTGTTTTAGGTATTTCAATTTTAGCTGCCTGTTGAGTCACTTTTCTGCGCGGCTTATCATTACTGACGTTATTCACTTTCATTTCACGATCAGGCAGTACAGTATAAAAATCAAACTGATGTTTCGGTTTTGCTTTTTGTGTCTCTTCCTTTTTTTGTGCTGCTTGTTTTTTTTGCATCTGACCTGATGTACTCTGATTATTATCCTCAGTGGGGATCTTATCCAGATACACAAGAAATGTGACAAAAGCACCAACCAATAGACCCATCACCGCCCATGACCAGCTTGAAGAACCTTGCTCAGGGTTGCGTGTTGCTCCGGTTTTTTTCTTACTACGTTTTTTAACGGGCATTTTTTTTGTGTTTCCTGGTAATCAAATCACACTGGTTACATTTCAGCAGGTGATGAAACACCCAATAATGCCAGACCATTTTTTATCACCTGACGGGTTGCCACGATCAATACCAGTCTTGCATTACGTACTTTTTCATCATCGACAATAAACTGGTGAGCGTTATAGTAAGTATGCAATGCATTAGCCAGTTCACGTAGATAATGGGCGATCAAATGAGGTTCATGCTGACTTGCCGCAGCGTCAACGACTTCCGGGTATTTTGCTAATTGTTGTAAAATATCACTTTCATGCGTTTCTTCTAACAGAGCTAAATTTTCCAGCCCCATGGTCTGCTCATAAGGCAGACTTTTCTCTTCTAATTGTCTAAAAATACTGCAGATACGAGCATGAGCATATTGGATGTAATAAACTGGATTTTCGGATGATTTTGATTTCGCCAGCTCCAGGTCAAAATCCATATGCTGCTCACATTTGCGCATGACATAAAAGAAACGTGCGGCATCTGAGCCGACTTCTTCACGTAATTCTCTTAGCGTCACAAAAGAACCGCTTCTGGTGGACATCGGCACTTTCTCACCACCACGATACAGATTGGCAAATTGCACTAATAATACATCCAGAGCATCAGCATTAAAATCTAATGCTGTTAAGGCTGCTTTTACTCTGGGTACATAGCCGTGATGATCGGCACCCCAGACATCAATCACTAAGTCATAACCGCGATCAAACTTATCCATGTGATAAGCAATATCAGAAGCAAAATAAGTGGTCTGGCCATTGTCACGCTGGATCACACGATCTTTATCATCACCAAAATCAGTAGAACGGAACCATAAAGCACCCTTCTCTTCATATATGCGATCGCGTTCACGCAAACGCTCAATGCCCTGATTGACCAGACCTTTATCCATCAATGAACGTTCTGAAAACCATTCATCATAGTTCACGCCAAATTCGGACAGATCTTCACGGATGTCATCTAAAATAGAATTTAATGCCAGCTCAAAAATATATCGATAACGATTATCGCCCAGCAGCTTTTTGGCTTTTTCAATTAAGGCATCAATATGCAGCTCTTTGTCACCGCCTTCCGGCTCATCTAAAGGCAAATCTGACATCACCTCTTCAGCAGAAGCGATATAGGTGTCACCATGCTCATGGTAAATTTCATCGACTATGTGATGTATATAATCCCCTTTATAGGCATTTGCAGGGAAGACAATAGCGACATTATTTTTTTCAAGATAACGCAGCCAGACTGAGGTTGCCAGAATATCCATCTGCCGTCCGGCATCATTGACATAATACTCACAATGCACTTTATAACCGATAGCATCCAGTAAGCTTGCCAGTGTAGCACCATAAGCTGCACCACGACCATGGCCCACATGCAATGGACCCGTTGGGTTAGCAGACACGAATTCCACCTGAACGGTCTTACCTGCACCTTTGTCAGAACGACCAAAAGCATCGCCCTGAGTAATAACTCTATTAACGATATTTTGTCGTGAATCATCACTGACATAGAAGTTAATAAATCCGGGCCCGGCAATTTCAATTTTTTCAACAAAATTACTGTCAGGCAGCGCATCAATGATCATTGCGGCGATTTCCCGAGGATTCTTTTTTGCAGGTTTGGCCAGCAGCATAGCTACATTAGCAGAAAAATCACCATGACTTTTATCACGAGTCCGATCAATCTTAATTGCCGGCATATCCGCCATTAATGAGCCATTATCAATAAGCAATTGTATCGCTTGGGTAATCAGTTGCTGCAGTACGTCTTTCAAAGTCAATTTTCCGGTCAGTTAGGTCATGTGAACCCGCTATTTTACATCGAGAAAAAAAAAGAACAAAGGCTTTAATAAAAGATAATAATCTCCACCCCCCAGCCCAATTAATTAAACGGCTATAATTCAGTAACAACAAGATCTTCAAGAGGAGTATGTATTATAAACACATGTCACTGTGTGTCCCATAAATCCAACTAAGGAGAGTTTGACAAATCCGAAGATTGAGCTACATTTGTATTATAAATACATATGTGTAAGTGTAGTCATCATGAAGGTGTTATACGAATGAATATGGATAAAGAGAAAGCAATTAAGGTTGAAGAAGTAAGCTGCGAAGTTTGCCTCAGAAACATTCCCATTTCTGAAGCTCAGGCTGAGGCAGCGACTGATAGTGTAGCCCATTTTTGTGGCCTGGATTGTTATGAAAAATGGAAATACCAGAAATTACTCAATAATCCAGCTTATAACACCAATTTTCTTTCCGGGATTTGCTGCTTATATGAATCTGACTATAAGCAAGCAAGAGACTTTTTTCTCAAAGCTGTTACTGAAACTGAGCCATTAGAAGTCCGTCATGATGTTTATCTATCCTATTTAGGACTTTTAGATGTATTAATCGATCATAAGAACGGCATTTTAGATCATTGTCATCATTCATCTGATATATATCATTCAATTAAGTCAGAAATTCTTTCAATTGAGCCAGAGATTCAGCTTAACCTGGCTTGTGCTGAGTTTATTAAAGGTAATCGCAAACGTGGAGTGCAGGCTATTGATAAACTCAATCATTTAAAATTATCTTCAAAAAACTCTGATGAAATTTATTCTTTTTTCAATATAGTGGGTAAAAGACAGCAAAATAACAATGGTTCACTAAAAAGAAATAGCTTTGTTCAGAAATCCATAGGGAAAATATTCAGGAAAAAGGAAAGTATTAATATTGCCGGGCACATTGAAACATTTATCAGAGAAACAGCTAAAAATCGATATAATTGTCATCAGTGTTCCCCTTTAAATCAACAGTGTTTTAAAAAGGTGCTTGTAGATGCGTCATTCCAACTTGATTAAGGCATAACTCAAGT
>JAHXIM010000458.1 GCA_025655635.1 gamma proteobacterium symbiont of Lucinoma myriamae
ATAAGAGTAGACAAACGAAATCGCTGGAATAGACCCAAGTACAATATGGCTTACAAAAGAGTGGGTTGAATCCTTAAGTTAATGGCATTGTGTTGCTGATAGGGGTATCAGGATCTGCTGCCATTATGACGGTTGCGGGACCAAAGGTTCCTAGATAGTCTGATCTTGTTTCAATACTCAATTGCCCGTAGAAATTGTTGTTTCCCCAGACTAACAGGTTGCCGTTATTCTGGAGTGCAAAATTATGTCCCGAACCAAAAGTATATCCCGAAGCAGCAACAACCTCTATCCCTGTGATCGGGATACCCTTTGGATCTATTTCCAGTGTGGGTGTCAATGTCTGGAATAACTCATCATCGTAATATGACAAATGCATTCCCGAAACAAGCAAAGTGCCATTTACAAGGTGTATGATGCTGTGACGTTCCCCGGCAGTCAATGACCGGGGATTAGCGCTAAAAGGGTTGTCAGATGCATCCCTCATCGCAACAGGATAATCCCTATCATCTCTCGTGCCGTCACCAAGCTGGCCATAGTCATTTTTTCCCCAGGCCATCAAGCTGCCATCCTCAAGTACGGCGATGCTGTGGTTTTCCCCGGCAGCCATGGTCTTAACCGGTGATAATGGTTCATAATTAAAACTCCCCAGGTCGAGCATCACCGGGTACGGGTAGCCATCCTCAGGATGAGGGTAATTCGGCCTGCCTAGTTGGCCAACATGATTACTGCCCCAGGCCAGTAAAATTCCATCTGTCTTCAGTGCCATGAAGTGGCTGGTACCCGCTGATATGGCCTTGATACCCGCTACAGCTGTACCGTCTTCATAGGGTGTTACAGGAGGTGAACTGTTTTTATACAGGACAGGTGATGGAGGAAGATTTAAACCCCAGATCAGCAAGCTGCCGTCGGATTTAAGGGCTAGTGTTGTATATCTGCTTAACGCTATTGCCTGAATACCTGTGACAGGATTGCCTTCAGCATCAACGACCTGTACCGGGTAATAACGTGTATCACTTGTACCATCGCCAAGTTGTTTGAGATTATTCAACCCCCAACTGAATACGGTGCCATCAGATTTAAGTGCAACTGTATATGACTCGTGAACAGCGACAGCCTTGATGCCTGTAAGGGGATTGCCTGATTCATCGCTAACCAATCCTGCTGCAAACCGGTCATCAGTTGTACCATCACCCAGTTGGCCGGATGTATTGCCTCCCCATGTCAGCACGGTTCCATCCATCTGAACGGCTGCTGAATGGGTAGGGCCGCCAGCGAAACTCGCAGCCTGAGCGGCCAGCGGGAAGGTATATGTGAGAGCGAGCAGGATTAAAGTGAAAAAAAGAGGAATCTGACTTTGGGTCATGCGAGCTGATGGATATATGAACAAATCCTTTGAAATCATTCTAGAATCCCCCCTAGCTGGATGAGTTTATTTTAAATATAGGAAATTCAATAACACTTTTCAATCTAATAAGTTAGTAATTCTGCCATTTTGTTGATTCAGATCAGGAAAATGGTGATGGAAAATTCTGAAAAGTGAATCAATGAACGGAAATAGTCTCTTTAGACTGAATTCCCCTATTTTAGGGCAAGAAATACTACTCTCAAATTAAGAAAATTGCAGTATGGTCAGAAGATGGCGGAGATGTTGTAATGATCACCAGAAATTACATTGATTGGATTCATAATCAGGGATAGATTGTCTATCCATATCAGCAATGTACGCAATAGGCCAGTGAGCCGCCATTCAGGGAATTTTACCTAGTTGAACAGATTGGGTCGTTGGATTCAGATTCAATTTTTAAGTACCCATTGAATGACCGCATTTGCTCCATTTCAATACCAATTAATGTAATATTAATGTGTGAGCAACTCTTGTTTTTATTAAGTCTTCACTTTAATAATGGCGCATTGCGACGCTGATTAATACAAGAAGCGTTCATCTCATCATCCATGTAAGTTTTGCTTTGGCATCCATGCCAAAAAGACACTTCTGCCATAAACCAAGCAATATCAATACTTAGTACGTGCTTCTACTATGTTTCTTAAACAGAGTTCATATTTAATTATTCTATAAAGTGTCGAGTGATATTACATGCCCTTGTTTAAGAAGTGATAATATTTTGATAGTTTCAGTGGGTATGCTCGGTATGCCCTGATGCATAATGTTGGCATATGATGGAGTAGAATCTGATTGTCATAAAGATGGCAGACAAACTTAGTCCGCTGAGAAGACCAATCCAGAAACCTTTAGCACCCATTGCATCAGTAATGATATCAGTGAGTGCCAGGGCATAGCCCAGAGGAAAACCAATAAGCCAATAAGCGATAATAGAGAGCAGCATTGGTATCGTCGTATCTTTCAAGCCTCGCAAAGAGCCGGCTGAGCAGAGTTGAATACCGTCTGAGAATTGATAAAAAGCAGTAAAGATCATCAAACTGCCGGCTAATTCAATGACCTGTAAATCATTGCTGTATAAAGTGGCAATTTCAGTGGAGAAATTGACAATTAATAAGGCCGCCATTGCGGAAAAGCTGAAACTGATAAGATAACCTGCTTTAATTGTATTGCTCACATCTTGCCATTGCTGTGCGCCGCTTTGCTGTCCTACCTGAATGGTCAGACTAATGGATAAACTTAGTGGTAAAATAAAAATCAGTGAAGAAAAGCTCAAGGCAATTTGATGAGCGGCTACTGTCACAACGCCTAATGACGCTAGAAATAAAGCGATAATAGAAAAAATACTGCCTTCGACAAAAAAAGTAATGCCGATGGGGAGCCCCAGTTTTAAAAGTGTGGTTAATTCATTGAACTGAGGCATCAGGCTGTCTTGAAAAAGTTTAATTGCTGCAAATTGTTTACTCTTAAACACATAGATGGATAAACACAACAGCATCACCCAATGAGTAATAGTTGTTGCCCAGCCAGCACCGATACCACCCAGTTGTGGTGCGCCAAAGTGACCAAAGATCAACATATAATTGGACAAAATATTGACCATAAGTCCTAAAATGCCTGTCAGCATAATCGGTATGATATTAGCCATGCCTTCATTGAGATAACGCAAAATATAAAAACCGGCAATAGCAGGCATTCCCCAGGCAATCGCATAAAGATAACCGCTGGCAATGGGCAGAATCGGGGCTTCAACATTCATAAATACAAATAAATCATGAATCGATGTTAATACTATAAAGCCCAATATACTTAAAATAAGACCAATCCAGAGTGACTGGCGGATGGTATGGCCGATTTTATGATAGTGTTCTGCCCCACAAAAATGTGCCACAGTGGGAGTGATAGCGGTTAAAATACCACCGATAAATAACATCAGAGGGATCCAGATACTGGAGCCGACAGCTACTGCAGCGAGATCGACAGCACTGGCTTGACCGGACATGATGGTATCAACAACGCCCATTGCCAATTGACTAAACTGAGTGCCGACCACTGGAGCGGCAAGGATCAGTAGCGAAAATAATTGCTTTTTTAAGTCATATAAAAAAGAATGATGGTTTGGTGACAGTTTAATAATGACAAAAAGGCCTCGTTAATCACCTGACAAATGTTAGCTGATAGTGTTAAATGACCTTATTATACGCTTTTTACCCTGTTAAC
>JAHXIM010000155.1 GCA_025655635.1 gamma proteobacterium symbiont of Lucinoma myriamae
TTATGCCATGGAATTTAACTGAAAAAATTCAGCCCTTAAATAAAGTGGCATGATCCGTCAACGTGGGAAGTTTTGACGTATACGTTAAATCTATTAATGAGATAGGGCACTTTCTCGGTATGAAAACAGTGGCTGAATATGTTGAAAATGATGAAATAATTGCAATCTTAAAAGATATTGGCGTTGATTATGCTCAGGGATTTGGTATTGAGAAGCCGCTTCTTATCTCTGAATATATGGAGAAAAGTACTTTTCTTGCAAAAACCGTCTGAGCAAATGAATTACTATTATTATGTGCATAACATATTAATCAATAAGAATTTAAGACTCAGCTTGTGCCCTGATTATCTGACCATTTACCGCTTTACTATCATCACCCATTAAATATAAATAAGCATTCATAATATCTGCCGGTTTGGGTAAATCTGTCGGATCCAGGCCCGGATAGGCCTTTGCCAGCATAGTTGTGGCTACAGTACCAGGATTTATGCTGTTAAAACGGATTGGGGTATTAACTTCCATCTCATCTGCTAATATCTGCATCAGATTGTCGCCAGCAGCTTTACTGATACCATAAGCACCCCAGTAAGCCTTCCCCTGAATACCAACGTCATCAGTAGTGAAAATAACTGATGCACTCTGAGATTTTTCTAATAAAGGCAGACACATTCTGGTGATCATATAGGGAGCATTAAGATTAACCTGCATCACTTTACCCCAGTGTGCCATATCATATTGTGCAATAGACATAAGAGAGCCTAGTTGCGCTGCATTATGTAATATACCATCAAGTCGACCAAATTCTTCATCAAGAGTCTGCTGAATATCTTCAAAATCTTTTCCGGTTGCTCCTTCAAGATTCATTGGATAGATTGCGGGTTGAGAACCATTATCACTTTCAATCTCATCGTAGACAGCTTCTAGTTTTGCAATGCTTTTACCCAGTAAAATGACTGTGGCACCATATTGAGCAAACGTTTTTGCTGCAACCTTACCTATACCATCACCTGCACCGGTTACTAATATTATCCGATCTTTTAATAATTGGGCGGGGGCTGAGTAATTATACATTGAGCAGATCCTTAATTGATGAAATTATAGATTTAACGCAATATTTTAGCTTTGTTTGTCTATAGGGTAAAGTGACTATTCAGCACTAAAGCAAAAAAACATAGTATTAAGAAGCGTTTCTATTAATAATTTGCTTGGCGGCATTGATACCACTCTTAATCGCTCCTTCCAAAGTAGCAGGGTAACGAGTATTAGTATAATCGCCAGCAAGATAAAGTCCTGGGATAATGGTGCTGTTTTGAGGCCGTTGTTGTTCAATATTAACACTGCAGCTAAAAGTAGCTCTGTGTTCAGTGATAATACGAAAATCAAGACATTCTGGTATGTCAGGAATGCATACCTTTAGTTCTTTGTGTATTAAATCAGCTAATTGATTATGAGGAATTTGTGTGTGCTTTCCTGAACCACTGATGACCATAGCAATAAGCCCATCTTGCCGGCACAAAGAGCGATCAATTGCCCATTGTCCAATCGTATCAAAGAAACCGACCATTTTGGATGGTAATTTTACTGAAGGCGGGTATTGCATATAAACGGTGTAAATAGGTTCGTAGTTAAAATTTAATGATGCATTTTCTGGTTTCAAAAAAGATTTTTTTTCCAGTATAGAGAGATTATTCTTACTGTGTAATAACTGTTCGCTAATATGAGGAGGCGTTGCTAAAACAACTGTATGAGACTGATATGAGGTGTCTGCTGTCGTAATCATGAAGTCATAAATAGGGTTTTCAGAAGATAGAAGATGATTTTCTGAACTTCTGATGTTGAGCTCAATGACCTTAGCGGCACAGTTCACCTGTCCTTTATGTTGACTAATAAATTCAAGTGCAGGATCACTAAAAATTGCTGATAGATTGTTTTTAAAAAATAACAGGTCAGAATCCTTTCGATTCCTGCTAAAACTATCTTTTAAAGTATTGAGAAATACTTGTGCAGAGGCATATTGGCTAGGTGTATTCATTGTTGCCAGACACAATGGCTCCCAGAGTGTTTGAATGACAATAGGTGACTGCTGATGTTTTTTAAGTAACTCACTAACGCTTAAATCCTGTTTCAGTGAAAAGTGATTCACAGCCAGCTTAAGTGACATTTTAATTGCTGAAATACGCTCATTTAAAGGCAGACCCTGAATGTTCATCAGTGCAAAGAATAAATGAAATGGTGCGGGCAAAGTAGGGGCTTTCAGTCTAATTGAAGAATGACTGGGTGAAAATAAATTAAGATCAAGTGGCTGGCGTTCAATGATATCAGCTTCATCAATACCTAGGAGCTTAAAGAGGCTTAAGGTTGAATGATAAGCTCCTAACATTATATGCTGCCCATTATCGATGTTTTGCCCGGATAAAAAATTTTTAAACTGGATACGACATGCCCGGCCGCCAAGCTGACGAGCAGACTCAAGTAAGTGAACCTTAATTCCCTGGTTAGCTAGAGTTATGGCACAGGCAAGGCCGCTCCAGCCTCCGCCAACAATAATAACGGACTTATTATCTTGATGTTGAATGCTGGCGGGTATAGGCATAACTGGTCTTTAATTTGAAGTATCGTGTAATAATTGTCGTGATAGCTTATACTCACGACGCACAGTAGTCCAGGCAAGCCAGAGTTTTTTAAATTTGTTCACAGTGACTCTTTTTTCTAACACGGGATATTGTTGAATTTGAATTTTTTTAAGTAAAGTAAAGTAAATTTCAGCCATGATAATGCCGGTTCTTTGTGCATACCGATCATTCTTATCAAGAGCAGAAAAGGCCTTTTCATAATAAGACTGAGCTCTGGCAGCCTGAAATTTAAACAAGTTAAGTGTTTGCGGAGTGTTAGTATGACTCATGAGCATATCTTTGGTGACTGAGAATTTAACTAATTCATCCTGGGGAATATAAATACGTCCACGTTGAGCATCTTCTTTAACATCTCTTAAAATATTAATCAGTTGTAATGAGATACCAAGATTGCGGGCATATTCAGAAGTATCACTGCCAGTATAACCAAGGATCTCTATGGTTAACAAACCGACAGTACCGGCAACACGATTACAATATAATGATAAGTCATTAAAGCTGGCATATTGATTATTATGAAGATCCATCTCCATTCCTGAAATAAGCTCAAGAAAATACTTTCCCTGCAGGGGATAATTATTAATTGCGGTTTTTAATGCTATAGCGACTGGGTGATTCGGTGTGCCGTGAAAAGTATCATGTACCTCATCGCGCCACCAATTAAGCGTATTGCCCGCTATTAATTGATCGGTACAGTCATCCACCACATCATCAATTTCACGACAATAGGCATACAATGCCGTCATGGCCTGACGTTGGGAATCATTTAAAAATAAAAAGCTATAATAAAAACTTGAACTACTTTGTTGGGTCTTTTCCTGACAATACTCATCTGGTGTCATGATTTACTACTATGTTTTATCTTGGTTCTAAAAAAATATAATATACATTATATAATACCCCAAAAAATTAAGACAACAAAATCAGAATTCATATTCCTAAAGAGTTAAACTAAAGTCAATAAACAGGAGTAAGAGATGA
>JAHXIM010000241.1 GCA_025655635.1 gamma proteobacterium symbiont of Lucinoma myriamae
TGATTTTTGGTGGTAATATCATGATATTTCACTATAATTTCAATGGGTTATGATTATAGACCATTTTCAACTGATTTTTATAGGATCACGTTACCATCAGGTCAAACAGAAATATTAGCAACTTCTTTAGTTGATAAAAAAATCTATCCCTATGCAATTTTCAAAGATTTATATTTCCAAAGATGGGGTGTTGAAGAAGATTATAAATTAATGAAAAGTCGACTGACTATTGAAAACTTTTCAGGGACTTCCGTAGAAGCTGTGCTGCAAGATATTCATGCAAAAGTATTAACAAAAAATATTTCAGCAGTTGCTATTTTTGAAGCAGATAAACTTAAAGATAAAAAATACGAGCACAGAAAATATCAATATAGAATTAACTTTTCCTATGCTCTGAGCCAACTGAAAGATAATATTGTCCGGTTTCTTTTATATCCATCTTCACTTAATTTGTCTGGGTTATTGATAGCTAAAATATCGACTATTGTTGATGCATATAGGCCAGATAGAAGTTTCATAAGAGTAGATAAACGGGAAACCAGGAATCGGTTTAGGTACAATATGGCTTACAAAAGGGTTGGCTAATTCCTTAAGTTAATGGCATTGATAGGTCATGAAGACTAATTGTTGGCTAAAAATAAAATGTTAATCATTCAATGTTCGATCCTTGTACTTTCAACTTTATATGCTTATTCAACAAAAAATGCCCAGGATTTAAAGTTATGCTTGTATTCTGAATTGTCAAATGGATTTCTTTAATCTTGGAATCTTTGTCTATACGATATTTCAAAAGGATTTGCTGTTAGATACACTTATTAACTCACCTAAAAAGCCCGCGTGATAGCGGGCTTAAAGCAAATGTTTGTTATTTTATTCCCAGCCATTTTCGTCCACGAGCTCCATAGACTATGGAACTGCTAACTGAGCCACCCTTACCATTACAGGTCAAAGTAAAAGTTGATGGTTCATAAAGAGTTATGGACTGAGAACCACTACTTCCTTTAGTTCCTGACCAGCCATCTGTTGCACTACAGTCAACAGCATCAGTGGATGACCAATTCAAGGTAATAGTTTCGCCACGAGCAATTCTGGATGGACTTGCCACAAAATTAACCGTAGGAAGTGGCTCATTCACAACTGGTGGAGTTACAGTGATGGTCACGCTATCAGTGATCGTACCGCCATCACCTGTACAGCTAAGTGTATATGTAGATGTTACTTCAGGCGTTACTTCGTGAGTACCACTAGTGCCTATGTCAGCACTCCAGGCACCTGAAGCAATACAAGTTGTTACATCAGTGGTATTCCAACTTAAAGTAGCTGAGCTGCCCTGCTCAATAGTTGAAGGTGATACAGATAAATTTAAAGTGGGTTCAAGTGGCGTTGTTCCACCACCATCACTGATAACATTTGTTTCAGTACTAACAATGGTTTCATGTTTCAAAGTTTGCGCGTTATACATTCTCTTAAAATCCAACACCTGTTCCAGTTGGTTGTTATCAGCATATAGATCCTGTAAAAAACCATGTGAAATGGTTTGATAATTTAAAGAGATACTGACATTAAATACACCTGCAGCCAATCCGGAAATACGATAGCTTAGTTCATCACCGCCATTATTAAAATCAGGATCATCAAATGCCAGTCCTATTACTGCTACATCAGATGGAACATTTGACTTATCAAAACCCTTTGGTGTCAGTCGATTATCTTTTAGATACTGAGCTGAACGTAATAGAGTAAAAGTGACTTCACCATCGGTATTACCCATAATAGTTTCATATATCTGCACCTGATCTTCTGAGGTGATTACATCATGATGTTGTTCAACCAAAGACTGATCCAAGTCATTATCTGCACCAGCAATTGCTCCATCTGGATCGATTTTACCTGATTCAAAAACAATATTGTTATTACTGTCAGTCACTTTAAAGTGCAGCCACATACGGCGAGATGGATAGGCTGTTGGTGTTTTATGTCCTGAGTTATTGACAAGTTTGACATGAGCTTCTAATTCACCATTATTTACCGAAGCCGATATAATCTCTATGCTTACGGAACTTTTAAGCATATTTCGTGCTCGATTAATACTCAGATCCATATTATTACTTATAACATCTAATTCAGTCGCATTATTTTTCAATAGAGTTAACATCGTTGTATTGGCACCGACCAGGTGATGTTTGGCAAAGCCATCTTTAGTGTCTAACCACATTGGACGACTAGAAACTTTTGATGTTGTTTTTGGCATATGACAATCCTGGCAACTTTGTGGGTTAGTGCCTGAATCATCAAATTCTGAATTCTGCCATTCGGTATAAGACATTTGTTCAGGGAAATAGTCTTCTTCTGTTTGCGGGATTATTACACCAACACTATCAACATAAGGTGTTTTTAAGTCGTGACAGCTTGCACACAGAGCTGAATCTGAAATATGTGCACTGTATGCGGGCATGTACCCAGTATTGTTAATCATTGGCTGAGCAAAAATATCACTGAACTGCCCATAAATAATTTTATTATTATTAATACTGTACTGACCCGAAGAACCAGCCAATGTACCTAGATTAACATCGTCAATTTGATGACAAACGGTACAGCTTACACCATTCATACCTGCATCATAGAAATCGTGTGAAGGATTCAGTATTCCGTCAGGCCCAAATAGGGACATCTCTCCGCCTTGTACCTTGTTAATCTCATAATTAGCCATTGGTGCATGGCATTTACTGCACTTATCATTGATAATTGATGATAAATGTGGATTGCGCTCAAGCTCTGTGGCCACTTTGGCTCGCCAGAATGGGTCTTTAGTTGCATTAGCCATCATGGATGCACCCCAGTCTCTGACAATAGAAACATTATCTCCTGATGTATCAACTAGTCCATAATGACACATGGAACAGTTACCTGAACCAGAAAAATGTGCGGTTGTGAAGGTTGTGTCTTCCGCTGTTACGGTCAGTGAAAATAAAAAAAAGAGAAAAAAAACTACGGTACGACTTAAATTATTACCCATTAAATACTCCCCCAGAGCTATAAAGCTAATGAATTAAAAAATACAGTACAGCAAAATGTATGCCACTCAATAAATTCAACTACTTACAATTAATATTAGTACTCTATTTGTGTGAGTTAACACAAAGCTTATGTTAACTCACACAGTCTTGAATTTTAAAACAAATGAATATACAAGGGTTATTAAGAAGCAATCATTTGGGTCAGAACAAATTGATTTTACCAAAGTGTCAGAAATTTGATTTTGATGACTAAAACTTGTTTAGTGCTGATTTTTAAAATCAGGTGATTTTCTTTTTTTTGAACTCTTTAAAATTGTCGAGTAGACAGACTTTGTTTATAATTCTCAGACCTATCTGTCAGATTAATTGCTGGTATGCTGATCTTAGTTCTAATTTTGGTAGTGTCAAATCGAATACGAGTCAGTACAAATTCAATATATCTGAACTGCCCTTTTCTTTTTTAAGCCCAGTTTGAGAACAAAAAATACTGTTAGAGGCCAATATCTATTCCACCCCAAATTGTCTAGACAATTTTTTCAAAAATCTTATTTCTTTTATTAAGCAGCTTTTTTCATTTCTGCCTGTTCTTC
>JAHXIM010000199.1 GCA_025655635.1 gamma proteobacterium symbiont of Lucinoma myriamae
TATAACATTTCTGGTCGATCTGGTCACTCAAAAATAGGGATAATTCCTTACATTTCAAATAGATAATATGTTTTTCAGGGCTGACTAACTAATTGAAATAAAATAATATTTATTTGTGAATGGAGTAATACTATTGACAAATATTTTTTTAATAAAATATAAATTATAAATTATAAAAATAATAAACGCTTTGGTTTTAAGTGCATATCATCATTCAAAATAGCTAATGCAATCAGTGTGTTATTGAAATATAGTCGATAATGGTCAGATTGGATCATTACGCTTGTGACTGGGCTGCTAATTGTCATAGAAGCGGGATCAAAGTTAATTGTCATACCATGTTGTATCTGCTTAAACTGTGCTTCATTAAGCATAATACCGGGAAATTGCTCTATAGCTGTATCAGTGGGTAATAATAATTTATCCATCTGTATTTGTTTCGCTTCATCTAACTCATCATCAGGATTAAATTGTTCATATAATTGTTCAATAGTTATTGATTGAGATAATGAAAACGGACCTGAATCGATTCGGCGTAAAGCACTGATATAGGCACCACAACCAATGGCCTGACCAATATCTTCACAGAGGGTACGAATATAAGTACCTTTGGAACAGTGTACTTCTATTTCGATATAAGCAGGCTTATCTGTATTTTCTTTTGCTGTGGAGAAATCTAATAATTTAATTTCAAATAGTGTAATTCGCCGAGATTTGCGCTCAATTTCAATGCCTTTTCTGGCATATTCATAAAGAGGTCGGCCATTGTGTTTTAGAGCAGAAAACATGGGGGGTGTTTGATCCTGCTCACCTTCAAAAGAAGCAAGCAAATCAAGGATTTGTGATTTGTTGAGATTGGGGATTGGTTTCGTATCAATAATATCACCATCAGAATCCCCTGTTGTGGTAACAGAGCCTAATACACATTTTGCTCTATAGCGTTTATCTGCATCGAGTAAATAGTGCGAAACTTTAGTTGCTTCTCCTAAACAGATAGGCAGCACACCTGTAGCTAAAGGATCCAGGCTGCCTGTATGACCCGCTTTTTGTGCCTGATATAAACGTTTTACTTTTTGCAGGGCTCCATTTGAAGATATTCCAGTCGGTTTATCAAGGACCAAAATACCATTAACAAGACGGCCTTTTTTTCTTCGAGCCATTTAATTGTCCAATCTATTGATTTGCGAGGGTATTAATTTGTAAGAGTATCGATTTTGTGAATAGATTCAGATAATTAATCTGTATTGCGATCTTTATCATCAGCAATGGCGCTGTCAATTAACTGAGTCAGTTGTGCACCACGTATAACGGACTCATCATAGCGAAAATCCAGATTAGGAACAACGCGAAGTTTTATTCTTTGACCAAGTTCATAACGCAGAAAGTCTGAAGCTTTTTTTAAACCTTCCTGAACCTGTTTTTTATGTTCATTGAACTGCTTATCATCAATATTAGTATCAATAACAGTATAAAATACTTTTGCCAGCCCCATGTCACGAGTAACATCTACGGCAGTAATGGATATTAACGAAAGACGAGGGTCTTTGACTTCCCTCGTTAACAAGGTCGCTAATTCGCGTTGGATAAGTTCTCCAACGCGACGACTACGACTAAAATCAGCAGGCATCTTTAGAGTGTCCTTTTTACTTGAACACGTTCATAGACTTCAATCTGATCACCCGGTTTAACGTCGTTATAGTTTTTCACACCAATACCACACTCAGTACCTGATTTAACTTCCTGAACATCATCCTTAAAGCGTCTTAGTGATTCAAGTTCACCTTCATAGATAACCACATTATCACGCAGAACACGAATAGGATTGTTACGCTTAAGGGTACCGTCAATAACCATACAACCGGCAATAGCACCCAGTTTAGGTGAACGGAACACATCACGAACTTCAGCAAGACCAACAATATCTTCTCTAAACTCTGGAGATAACATACCTGTCATCGCTGATTTGACTTCATCAAGTATGTCATAGATGACACTATAATAGTGCAGATCAACATTTTCAGTTTCAATAATTTTCTTGGCTGACATTTCAGCACGAACATTAAAGCCAATAATAATGGCATTTGAAGCAACGGCAAGCTGTGCATCTGAAACGTTAATACCACCAACACCGTCAGCAACAATATTGACTTTAATTTCATCAGTGGACAGTTTTATTAATGATTCTGAAATGGCTTCAACTGATCCCTGAACATCAGCCTTAAGTACAACATTAACAGTCTGTACATTACCGCTTTCCATTTTACTAAACATATTTTCAAGTTTAGCAGCCTGTTGTCTGGCCAGTTTAACATCACGGTATTTTCCTTGACGAAACAGTGCAACTTCACGTGCCTTGCGCTCATTTTTAACAACCAGTACTTCAGAGCCAGCAGAAGGCGTACCTGATAAACCAAGTACTTCTACTGGAATAGAAGGACCTGCTGATTTAATTTGTTTACCATTCTCGTCCATCATGGCACGAATTCGACCATAATCCTGACCGGCAATAATAATATTGCCCTTCTTTAACTGACCACTCTGGACTAAAATAGTAGCTACAGTACCACGCCCTTTATCAAGACGGGATTCAATGACAACACCTTTGGCAGGACCATCAGGAATAGCTTCTAATTCCATCACTTCAGCAGTAACAGAGATAGCATCTAATAAATCACCAATACCCTGACCTGTTTTTGCCGAAACCGGCATAAACATCACATCACCACCCCAGTCTTCCGGGATAACATCTAAGGCTGATAATTCATTTTTGGCACGTTCTGGATCTGCCGCTTCTTTATCAATTTTGTTGACTGCAACAATAATGGGGACATTAGCTGCTTTCGCATGTTGTACTGCTTCTTTTGTTTGCGGCATTACACCATCATCAGCAGCAACAACAACGATAACAATATCAGTGGCATTCGCACCACGAGAACGCATAGATGTGAAAGCTGCGTGTCCTGGAGTATCAAGGAAGGTGATCATGCCTTTATCTGTATCTACGTGATACGCTCCAATATGCTGTGTAATGCCACCAGCTTCGCTATCAGCTACTTTTGCTTCACGTATATAATCAAGTAATGATGTCTTACCATGATCAACGTGTCCCATAATAGTTACCACTGGTGCGCGTGATTCTTTTACGCCCTCAGCATGTTCTTCCATGAGATTTTCTTCAATCTGCTCTTCTTTCATTAAGACCGGAACATGTCCCATTTCTTCAATGATGATGGAAGCAGTTTCTTGATCAAGCATTTGGTTAATAGTAACCATACTACCAAGATTCATCATGATTTTTATCACTTCACCAGCTTTAACTGACATTTTTTGTGCTAAATCACCGACTTTAATGGTTTCTGGAATTTCAACATCAATAACTTTAACTTCAGTTGGTTTTTCAAAGGCATGAAGTGTTTCAATCTCAGGTTTACTAGCTCGTTTTTTCTTAAAACGACCTTTAGGTTTGTTTTGAAACGATTTAGCGCCACCGCCTTTTTTAGGTGGTGTAAACTTGGGCTTATCAGGATGTCTCTTAGTAAGATCAACTTTAGGTTTGCTTGCTTTAGCAGCTGGTTTAGCAGCTGGTTTAGCAGCTGGTTTAGCAGC
>JAHXIM010000423.1 GCA_025655635.1 gamma proteobacterium symbiont of Lucinoma myriamae
TAAAATGGTTGGATACAATTTACATAGCGGTGATCCTCCTACAGGGGACTTACACCCCATTAGTTTATGCCCATGACGGGCGTACACAAGTCATTCAGTTGCTAAAAGCAGAAAATAAGGCCATTATTGAACGTGACATTAATTCTATGGGCCATTTATTAGATAAAAAACTCCCCCTGCTCAGCAAATTAGAACAACTCGATATGCAACGCCAGCATTGTTATGAACAACAGACAGGATTATCATACCACAACAGCACTTTTTCTCACTTTATTGAGCAACAGTGTTCAGAATCCATTCAAACTCTCTGGCAGACTGTTAAAGAAAAGTTACCTGAATGCAAAACCCAAAATGAACTTAATGGACGAATAATTAACATCAAAAATAATAATACAGAACAAATTCTGCAGATATTATTAGGCCGCCCAGCTAATAGCACCCCAACTTATAGTCATTTGGGGCAAACTAATATGCAAAAACGAAGTGCCCTATACACTGCAGTTTAATATCATAAAGGGGCTGCACATTGCAATTTTCTAATCTCTTTTCTTTTTTAAATTCTCGGAAAAAAAAGAATAAATCAGTGCAGCGCAGTATTCTTGATACCGATGAGGCTATTGTACGCCTGCTAAAACAACTGCAACAACATCTGGTTATTATTACAGCAAAATTTCCTTCTGATTTAGAAACCTATAACACTTCTATTATTAAAATAGACTACCCAAATAAATTATTTTATCTTGATGAACTCATCCCTGAAACAGGCAATGATCAGATTAAAAGCCTAAAAAAAGTACATCTAAGAACACGTCTGGATGGTGCAATATTAACAGCTGAGTGTTTATTAAAAGAAACCGGTAAAGAGAATGGTTTAGTTCACTATATTATGCACTTTCCCACCCTGATAAAGTCAACACAGCGTCGAGACAGTTATCGAATCAGTATTCCATTAAGCAAACGTTATCAAGTCAATATGCAAACTGAATCCGGTCAATTTATTGCTGGATTCCTCAATAACATTTCGTTTAGCGGCCTGGCCATTCGTCTGGAACACAATCAGAGTTTTGACTTAAACATTGGTGAAGATATTCCCTTTTTAACCTTGCACCTTCATGAAACAATTACTTGTGAGATGGAGGTTAAACGAATTTCTAACACCATGGGCAACACCATAATCTCAGGTCATCTCGTAGAAATTTCTCCCGCTCATCAACGCTCAATTCAAAAGTTCATCTCTCGCCTTGATCGACAAAAAAGAAAACAAAACAAAGATCAATCAATCTAATTTTCTATAATTCAGGCGGACATTAGGGTTTTCCCTTGATAAATAATTACTTACCCTTTATAGTAAGATTTCATATTTATCATACTCTCCTTAACTATGTATGATTTTTTGAGCCACTAAATCCCCCATTTGTTAGTGGCTCACTTCTTTCCTGCTGCTGCCCTTTTTTCTATTCTTCTTCAGATACAGCTCAAGAAATTCTTTAACCAATAATTGAATGTTGTTAGCACTTGTGCAGCTTCTTTAATTTCATTAAAATACAGTTCTTGTGGCTGTGTTGTTTGGTATTAGCCAGGAGTTATAGACTTTGGTTTATTTTTCCCTCTTCATCCATACCATTTTTCCTGAAGAACATGACCTCGAGACGTCAGCCTGACTTCTCTCTGGTTTAGTTTATATCAAGTTAAATACTACACAGCAGATAAGGAAAAAGGCTAAAAACCTATGCTATTGGCCCCCGTAGCTCAGCTGGATAGAGCGACCCCCTCCTAAGGGGTAGGCCGGACGTTCGAATCGTCTCGGGGGCACCATAACTTATTAAAATACATAAATTTTCTGTTATTTATACCTGAATGTCATAGATAACTCTTTATTATAGAAACAGTCGACCATATTACATAAACTATATTACATAAACCATGGTACAAAGAAGCAAATGATAGTTAAAAAATTTATCACGAATCCATTAGCAATAAGTTTGATCCCCTTCATGCTTTTCTTTTTAGTCACGCTTACTGGCTGTTCACCACACCCAGGTACAGGCAATTGGAGAGCAGAGGGGAATAATTTACTCAATGTATCTCGTATCAATATCGTTTATGAAGGCACTGCCGATTTTTATGTTGATGGTAAAGAAGACGCTATTCGTCGCTGTTTCTGGTCTGCTACTGCTAAGCGTACAATGCAAATGCAATGTGTTCATGCAGATGATACTGACAAGGAAGTCAATTATCAATTTGTTATCACCGAAAAAGGCCATGCAAACTTACTTCTCGATGATAAAGTAATCGGTCAGTTTTTAGCACAAGCACCTGAGCCGGAACCAGAAAAAAAGAAATAAACTATACCATTAGCTCACTATTCAGCTTGTATTTCTAAGTAACGCATGTTAACAATATGTTGAGTAGTTACACCATTAGTATCAATTTTTAATCTGAGATTTTTCAATGAACAAGCATTTACTTTTTAGCCTTATTACATTTATTTCAATCGCTTTCTTTTTTGCCGCTAATGCTGAAGCAAAACGCTTTGGCGGTGGTTCTTCATTTGGCAGTAAAAAATCATATAGCTCACCATTTAAACAAAGCACCCGACAAAAATCGTTTTCTCAACAAAAAGCAACTGCCACAAATCAGCAACGCAAACAACAAATGAGTAAGCAAGGTGGTCTCATGGGTATGTTAGGCGGTCTGGCACTTGGCGGCCTGCTTGGCGCTTTATTTTTTGGTGGTGCTTTTGAAAACTTTAACCTCTTTGACTTTCTAATCATTGGCGGCATTATCTGGGGCTTCATGTGGTTTATGAAACGCAAAGCCCTCACATCTCAAGTTCAAACTGCTGGTGCCGGTGGTGTTAATACCGATATGGGCAATAGCCCTTCACAAGTTCATACAAACAATAGTCCAAATCAATTTAAACTCAAATCAGACAAACAGGATGCTACATTTTCTGACAATTTTTCAGCAGATAGTAATGATTCTACTAACACAAAAAATAGTAACAAAGATGCCAGTTTTGCTGATAGCTTTGGTATGGATTATGGACAAAACAATAATGAGTCTCAATCTAATCAACAAACGGCTTCTGAGCATGAGGTTATTTTACCGGGATGGTTCAATCAGGAAGAATTTCTCACTGGTGCACATTCTGCCTACAAGCAGTTACAATACGCCTGGGATATGGGTGATCTGCAAGCAATAAAAGGATTGACCACAGACAAAGTTTATAGTGAAATTGCACGCCAATTGTCACAAGAAACTCCACAAGGTGAGACTCGTATTCTGCAATTAAATGCAGAGCTTATTGATTTCAATGAATCAGATGATCATAGTGAAGCCTCAGTATTATTTGATGCCCTATTAGATGAGGAAGCCACCAGTACACAGGGTCGTGCTAATCAGGTACGAGAACTATGGCATTTTATTCGTGGTAATAATAGCTCTGCACCAACCTGGTATTTAGATGGTATACAACAACTGGAATGATGCCGATAATTAACACAGGGCTTTTATGATCTGTCAACACTTTTCAGGACACTCAATTACACAACTTTTTGCATCTCTTCGTAATCTACTGGTGACCAATAATCATTGGTAGAA
>JAHXIM010000440.1 GCA_025655635.1 gamma proteobacterium symbiont of Lucinoma myriamae
CAATTTGATCAGGAACAATAAAATTACAATTAATGTTGTACGATAATCTATCAATTCATGATGATTATCTTTTTTCAGGGTCGACTAAGTAGGGACATAATTAAACTGTATATTAAATCAGGGCAACTGTCAAAACCAAAAGTTATAGAAACGAACTTTTGTGCCCATTAAAATCAACATTAATCTTTTTTATTTCAGAAAAAATAAACCATAAATCAATGAAAACAAACCATAAGGTATTGTTTTTCATTGATTAACAACATATAATGTTAATTATAAAAAAAGCCCTCCGGAGGCCGGAGGCAGAGGCCGGACGTTCGAAGGCGCACCATTTTCTTGTTTTTCAAGCAGTTAAAATCTTAAAGATCGTTCCATTGTATAAGTCATTACATCTTTGAAAAATGGTCAAAGGACTTGCTTCAGAATTAATACTCATAAGCCGCTATTTTGGCTTGTAGGCGCGAGGCAAGAAAGATACTGGAACTACCCAGATTTTCAAGAATAAATTTAGCCTCTTCACCATAAGCATGGATTTTTTCTTTATTCCAGTGTTTTGGCGGCGGCTGTAGGTTAGTGATTCTATCAGAGAGTTTAACCATCCAGATTTCTATTGGCTGTTGTTTAATTCGCTCCAGACTATCTTTCATCTGCGTCATTTTATCCGGCAGGTTTAAGTTTTTGCTCAGAGCCAGGACACCATTCGCCACATCAAGTCCAAACTCACTAACAAGCTCATCATAGGTTGTTTGTGTATCTTCGATCACATCATGCAACAATGCGCATTGAATTAACAAATCGGGCTTATTTATTGTTTGTTCCGATGCGATGGCCGCCATAGCTTCCATGGCGACATTAGCGATATGATTAATATAAGGGAGATTACTGCCGGGTAAAAATTGTCCATTATGAACACGAGACGAAAAGTTCCATGCTTTGATATATTTATCCTGAACCCAAATCACTCAATATACCCCACTT
The DNA here is from genome assembly GCA_025655635.1 of gamma proteobacterium symbiont of Lucinoma myriamae. GTDB lineage: Bacteria > Pseudomonadota > Gammaproteobacteria > GRL18 > GRL18 > GRL18. Next base: position 979 of record JAHXIM010000440.1, read on the forward strand.
ACCTTTATGTACATTACAGGAGAAAAATATGATTGATTAATACTGAAAGTAGCTTCACACACTACTTCTTCTGCAAACTACCATAAAGGATTCCAATCCATACATCTGTTGACAAAAAGCCGTCTGTCCATGACTGCCAGCGATCAGATAAGCCTTTTTCCTGTATTTGTTTTAGAGTCAAGCCTTGCTCAGACATTTTCTGCACCTCGGCCGAGGTACCCAGCAGCATATCATAAAAATCCTGCAAATCAGCTTTAGTGGACAAAGGTCCATGACCGGGGATCACCTTAGTTTGCTCATCAATAATTGCTAAAATTAATTTTACATTTGCCGCCATGGTTAATACATTACCACCATGCTCAATATCAACAAAAGGGAAAAATCCTGAAAAGTGATGATCGCCCATATGAACAACATTTGCCTGTTTAAAAAAAACAATAGAATCACCATCAGTATGTCCACCAGGATAATGCACTATACTCACTTCTTCACCATTCATATATAATTTCATGGCTTGTAAATAGGTGACATTGGGCAGAGCCTCTTCAGGATAAGGCTCAGAAACCATATTAAATAGTTTGATTTCCTGTGAGCTCAATAAACGGCTTCTGACACTATCATGAGCAATGATCTGGGCATGGTTGCCCAGGCTTAAATTACCTTCGGTATGATCTCCATGCCAATGGGTGTTAATAATATAAGTCAGTTTATCCAGACCGCCATAATGCTGAATTTGTTTCTTCAGAGCATCTGACATGACTTTATAGTCATCATCCACCATTAATATGCCCTGCTCACCGGTTAAGATAGCGATATTGCCGCCCTTGCCCTGCAGCATCCAGAGATTATCAGTCACCGGAATGGTTTTAAACGTGTGTGTTTTTGCATGATGCTTTTCTGCTGCAGCAATGCTGCACAAGCAAAGAAACAGACCAATAAGTAACATTTTTATTAACCCTAAATTTTTCCAATCCATTTTTTTCCTTTTTAATTATTTAAACTATAGTTTAGAGTAATCATTTTCATATATTGAAGAATTGTAGCATGATATGAGGCTAACACTATATGGATTGAAAATACGGTCACTTTTCAGTATTACACAGAAAATTTATTTCTATTTAAAATCGAGTTCTGTTTACCACAAATTGCAGATTGAGAAATTTCTGCTATTCTGAAAGTTAGCTTCAACAAAGAAAGGTTTGCATGTATAGTATTTATTTGTAACATAACTTAACTGAATAGACGTATCATCCAATGAAAACAATCCTTACCATTATCCTAACCTTTTACTGCACAGGATTATATGCAGTAAATTCTGTTGATCTTTTTGATCATAACAGAGGTCAGGGGAAAAAACAAGAACCAGTCAAAAAAAAGCCTCCCCGACAAAACAAAATCAGATCAAAAAAGACAGCTTTTAGCTTGATAGGTATATCAAAAATAGGCGATAAATATGTAATTCACTTTAGTACGGCTAAAGGCAAACAGGAAAGTGTTACCTGGTATGAGCAGCAAAAAACGCCAGCAACAAAAATATATGATGACTATGAAATTGATAAAATCATTAACAGAACCCTTTACCTGAATATTATAAAAAATAAACCCTGTGTCGAAGATACAAAGCAAGGTATCTCATGTGATAAAAAAAATAAGCAGATGATAATGCAGCTGGTGCGTAAAAAATTAATTGCTCCTCCCCGTGCAGTCAGAGCCAAACGCAGCTCAACAAAAAAACCAGTAAAAGCAGCAGCAAAAAGTACAGCAAGAAAACCATTTAAATGGCAGCAGAAAAAGCAATAAAAGTGTCAGAAAATTTTACACTATTGATTACATTCGTTACGGATTTGTATTAATCGTTTTTTTAACTTATTGTATATATTAAACATTTATGATAGTGGCATATCTAATGCTTAAAAAATGATCATTGTTTTATGGGATAAGTGTCTTAACGTTTACCACAGATTTTATGTCTAAATAATTCAGCAGAATAAAAAAAGAAGCTTTAGACCTTATTCGTTAATATTATCCAATATAAATAATGGCACTAACTTTATATTATTTTTTTACTTACAAATAAGTAAAAGTGGGGGAACATGGGGATTATTCAGATAGTGAACGAGCATAAGGACTATGCTGGTGGATTAGAAAGCTTTGCAAGCTGTGCTAATCAATGTGCTGATGCAGATATGTTATTACAACGCTTTTTTGACATACTCTCTGAAACACTAAAACAGGGTAAATATCTCATCACAAGATTTGATGAATTTAATCCCTCCTCTCATTTAATTGTTTCCAGAGGGTTCGATAGTTCACAATCTCAGCAAATTGCTCAGTATCTTAATTCATGGAATAAGCAACAAAAAAATCACCCACAGAAACTTGATGCTTTCCCGAAAATATTTTCTCAAGTCTTAGGTCTTCCTACTGATTGCTTTATCACTGCTGGCCGTCAGGACAGTCAAATAATATTATTTGCTGCATGCCAAAGTATCAGCGCTATTAAGTTTAACCTTGAAAGTATGCTGGCAATCGGGTAGCCACAGGTTTCTCTCCTACAGCCCCCACACCACCCATCATGCGGGTCCGCAATGGGCGGTTCACTAACCGTAATGA
>JAHXIM010000117.1 GCA_025655635.1 gamma proteobacterium symbiont of Lucinoma myriamae
TAATTCCTTACATTTCAAATAGATAATGTGTTTTTCAGGGCTGACTATGTATCCACATCGAAAAAATTATCGTGAAAAAATCAGAACTATAACTCGTAGTAGTTTTTTTCTGCTCTTTATTTTTGCTCCTTTTCTGGATATTTTTCGTCTTGATTTAACCTTGGGGCATTTTATTATCTTTGGTCAGCCCTGGACGTTAGGGCTGGAATCAATTCAACAAGGGCAGGGTGACGCAGCTTCTGCTGCAGTGACGCTAATCACACGCGCCTTTTTACCCGTATTAAGTTTTATCATCATTATTGCCATTATTATCTGGAGAATGGGACGTATTTATTGTGGCTGGCTGTGTCCGCATTTTTCTATTGTTGAAATATTTAATGACATGATGCTCAAACACTTAAACCGTGTTACCTTATGGGAAAAAGCCAGTAAAAAAACAAAGGGTGCATTACCCTGGCTATTAGTCTTTCTTTCTTGTGCTGCAATGGCCTTTGTCTGGGCTTTTAGTCTGTTAAGTTACTTATTACCTCCCAAAGAACTGATCCCTGATTTATTACATGCTGAACTGGGTGCTGGACCAACTCGCTTTCTTATTGTTGCGACGACACTATTTACCATTGATTTTTTTTTACACGTCACCTGTTTTGTAAATTTGGCTGTGCTGTAGGTATTTTTCAGAGTCTTATCTGGATGGCTAATAGCAGAGCAATGGTAGTGAGCTTTGATAAATCCAGAGCACATTTATGTCAGTCCTGTGATCGAGAGTGTGATCGTGCCTGCCCCATGCGTCTGCATACGCGCAGTATTAAACGGGCAAAATTCACCTGTACTCAGTGCGGGCAATGTCTTAACACCTGTGATGAAGTACAAAAAGATAATCCTGATGGGCGTGTTATTAACTGGGTGACTAATGAGAAGGCACAGGATGTTGATCGAAATGCCCCTGCATTTACTATCCATAAGTTAAAAGACTAGCTGATTAAAAAGCGTTAAGTTTCTTTATTTAGCTCGACTGACTACGTAATTACCGTTGCTCGCACCTGTAGCACTCGCACTATTAATCTTACACAATAGTGACTAGAATTGTTTACTATAATAACAAATTCTATATTAAAGAAGGTTCGAGTATGTCTTTAAAAAAAATATCCATGCAGAAAACAGTGCTTATATTATTGATTGTTATCACTATTATTGCTTTTTATTCGTTTGATTTTGCTCATTATTTAAGTTTTTCATATTTAAAAGAAAACCAGCTTCAATTTAATGACTATTTTCAGGATCATCCTTTTCTTGTCTCTATCAGTTTTTTTGTTATTTATATTATTTCAGTCGCATTTTCTATACCGGGCGCCACATTATTAACCCTCATTGGTGGTGCTGTATTTGGTTTTATCTGGGGATTAATAGTAATTTCATTTGCCAGCAGTATTGGAGCGACACTGGCTTTTCTGGTGTCCAGATTTTTACTGCGTGACAGTATACAAAATCGTTTTGGCAGTCATCTTGAACGGCTCAATAAGGGAATTGAAAAAGAAGGGGCTTTTTATCTTTTTACTCTGAGGCTGGTGCCCATATTCCCGTTCTTTCTGGTCAATCTGGTGATGGGCCTGACACCCTTAAAAACAGGTACTTATTATTGGGTCAGTCAATTGGGCATGCTGGCAGGTACTGCCGTTTACGTGAATGCAGGAACTCAGCTGGCTCAATTAGAATCGGCTTCTGGCATTTTATCCCTGCCAATCATTATTTCCTTTACTTTATTGGGTCTGTTTCCTTTTATAGCCAAAAAAATAATCAGTATATTACAGGCTAATCAAGTCTATAAAGGTATCAAGAAACCGAAAGTTTTTGACCGTAATATCGTTGTGATTGGTGCTGGTGCTGCAGGTCTGGTGACTTCTTATATTGCTGCAGCTGTCAAAGCCAAAGTGACCTTAATCGAAAAACATAAAATGGGTGGAGATTGTCTTAATACCGGTTGTGTTCCATCTAAGGCATTGATCCGTTCTGCCAAGTTTAAATCACATCTTGAGCGTGCTAAAGAGTTTGGCTTTGAGGAAACACAGGCCAATTTTGACTTTAAAGAAATCATGCAGCGGGTTAAGCGTGTTATCAGTCAGGTCGAGCCACATGATTCAATTGAGCGCTACACCTCTTTAGGCGTTGAATGTCTGCAAGGTGAAGCAACCATCACATCACCTTTCAGTGTGGAAGTTAATGGGCGCTCACTAACAACAAAAAATATAGTGATCGCAACTGGTGCTCGCCCCTTTGTACCCCCATTAGAAGGCATCGAGGAAGTGGGCTATTTAACCTCTGACAATCTCTGGGATCTGCCAGTACTGCCAAAACGATTTTTAATCCTTGGTGGTGGTCCAATCGGCTGCGAACTAGCTCAGAGTTTCGCCCGTCTTGGCAGTCAGGTTATTCTGGTTGAGCGTAATGCCAGAATTATGAAACGTGAAGATCCGGAAGTGTCTGACATTGTACAAAGCCGTTTTTTACAAGATGGTATTGATTTACGTTTGCAGCATCAGGCACAAAAATTTGCCATTATTGATGGGCATAAAACCCTTATTTGCAGCAATGACCAGGGAGAGGCCATTTCTATTGTGTTCGATGAATTACTCATTGCTCTGGGTCGTAAAGCTAATGTGAGTGGTTTTGGTTTAGAAAATCTGGATATCCCGCTATCTAAACAAGGGACTATTGAAGTTAATGAGTACTTACAAACGAAATATCCAAATATTTATGCCTGTGGTGATGTGGCAGGCCCTTATCAGTTTACTCATACAGCGGCCCATCAGGCATGGTATGCTTCTGTGAATAGTTTGTTTAGAGGATTCAAAGCATTTAAGGCTGATTATTCTGTGATCCCCTGGGCGACGTTTACTGATCCTGAAGTGGCCCGAGTGGGATTAAATGAACTGGAAGCCGATGAGCAAAATATTGCCTATGAAATGAGTCGCTTTGATATTGATGATCTTGATCGTGCCATCGCTGATGAAGAGGCACATGGTTTTATCAAAGTGTTGACTGTGCCAGGTAAAGATAAAATTCTTGGGGTAACCATTGTTGGCGAACATGCGGGTGATTTAATTGCCGAATATGTCTTAGCTATGCGACATGGTATTGGTATCAATAAAATATTATCCACTATCCACATCTACCCAACACTGGCTGAAGCTAATAAATATGTGGCAGGTCAATGGAAACAGGCCCATAAGCCTGAAAAAATTATTTCCTGGCTAGAAAAATTTCATCAATGGCGCAGAAGTTAGGCTGAATAGTTACTTAAAAAGAAGGATATAAAACGACTTTATCTTCTGTTTTTTGTGGCTCTTTTGCTCTTATAATGGGGTTATTAAGTGCTATAGCCATACCCTCATCATTGTAAACAAGCTTTGCGTATTTATATTTTTCTTCCTTAACAATCTGTGCTAAGTTTTTAAACGTCCAATAAGGAGTCTTTTTAATCGGGTAGCCACAGGTTTCTCTCCTACAGCCCCCACACCACCCATCATGCGGGTCCGCAATGGGCGGTTCACTAACCGTAATGA